>NZ_LZKH01000190.1:0-26711 GCF_001672745.1 Mycobacterium sp. E1386 | reverse complement strand
GCGATCTCACGGATGGTGGCTCGCGAGTATCCCACCGTGGCCACACAGCGCATGGCGGCGACGATGATCCGCCGGCGGGTCTCCTCGCCGCTGGCGCCGACCGGGCGCCCACGCTGCGCCCGCGTCACCGTGCTCTCCCCACTCGCGCGTCCTGTCCGCCGGCTCTCGTGCCCGACACCGTCGAATATAATCGAGTGATCGATTAGTTCCGGCTTCCGCGCGGAGGTGCGCAGTGTGTGATGGACCGGCCCGCGGCGGGTTCCGCGCGGCATGAGCGTCGCACCGTCGCAATTGGGCCGCCCGGTGGGCGCCGACGGGGAGCAGACGCGTTCGCGCATCATCGCCGCGGCGATGCGGTGTGTGGCCACGGTGGGATACTCGCGAGCCACCATCCGTGAGATCGCTCGCACCGCGAACGTCACGAGCGCCAGCCTGTACAACTACTTTCCGAACAAGGCCGAGTTGATCAAGGCCGCGATCGCGGCACGCACCGACGTCGCGTTGCCCCGGCTGCGGGCGGCCGCCGCGGGCCCCGGGACCGCCATCGATCGCATCGAGGCGGTGCTCGACGAATCGGGCCGGCTGATGCGCGAGTACCCGGATCTCGCCGCCTTCGAGTGGGTGATCCGCGCCGAGGGCGTGGCCGACGCCGATTCGCGGTTCGCGGGGGGTGCACGGTTTCAGGCATTCCGAGAGATCATCGAGGGCGTCGTCGACGATGCCTATCGGCGAGGCGAACTCGCGCACCGGCAGGATCGGGACAGCATCGTCGAAGCCGTGTACGCGCTCGTCTACGGCTTGACCGAACTGGCGGCCACGTCACCCCCGCGGGCCTACCACGCCGCGCTGGACTCCGCCAAGAACATGATCAGGGGAACGCTGTTCGCACCGGGTGGGCCGGGATAGCCGCAGGCAGAGGACACTGCGGACCCTTGATACGATCAAGCGATTGATTATATAGTCGGGGCCACGAGAGGAAGCCTGGCCGTGACTGAAACCGTTGCCGTGACGTTCGACGTCGACGCGCTGCGACGCAAGTACGCCGAAGAGCGTGCGCGGCGATTGCGCCCCGACGGCATTGCGCAGTACGTGGAGACGGCTGGCGCGTTCGCCCGCTTCGCCGACGACCCCTGGGCGGACCGAAAATTCGATCGCGAACCGCTGACCGACGAGGTGGACGTCGCCGTCATCGGCGCGGGCTTCGGTGGGCTGCTGACGGGGGTGCGGCTGCGCCAGCTCGGCGTGCGGAGCGTGCGGCTGATCGACCGGGCGGCCGACGTGGGCGGCACCTGGTACTGGAACCGGTATCCCGGAATCGCCTGCGACGTCGAGTCGTACGTGTACATGCCGTTGCTGGAGGAACTCGGCTACGTTCCCACCGAGAAATACGCCAAGGGACCGGAGATCTTCGCGCATTGCCAGCGCATCGCGCGGCACTACGACTTGTACCGCGACGCGTGCCTGCAGACCGACGTGCGTGAGATCCGTTGGGACGCCGAAGAATCGCGGTGGATCATCCGCACCGACCGGGGCGATGAGATGCGGGCCCAGTTCGTGTCCATGGCCAACGGCTATCAGGCCAAGCCCAAGCTGCCCGGCATCGAGGGCCTCGGGGCCTTTCGCGGGCACGCGTTCCACACCAGTCGGTGGGACTACGCCTACACCGGAGAGAACCTCGAGCGGCTCGCCGACAAGCGTGTGGGCATCATCGGTACCGGAGCCACGGCGATCCAGTGCGTGCCGCACCTCGCCGGGGCGGCGCGGCGACTCTACGTCTTCCAGCGCACGCCGTCATCGGTGGACGTGCGCGCCAACCGCGCCACGGATTCGCAGTGGGCCAGCACATTACGGCCGGGCTGGCAGCGCGAACGCATCGAGAACTTCCAGATATTGACGGCGGGCGGCCAGGCCGAGGAGGACCTGGTCGCCGACGCCTGGACAAGCATCACCCGCAAGCTGCCGGTGATGCGTCATGACGGGGACGGCGGCGTGGACCCGGCGCAGCGCGGCCGCGACATCGAGATCGCGGACTTCGCCAAGATGGAGGAGATCCGGGCGCGGGTCGACGGCATCGTCACCGATCCGGCCACCGCGGAGGCGCTCAAACCGTGGTACGGGTATTTCTGCAAACGACCCTGCTTCCACGACGAGTATTTGCAGACCTTCAACCGCGACAACGTCACGCTGGTCGACACCCGTGGCCTCGGCGTGCAGCGCATCACCGATTCCGGTGTGGTCGTCGATGGTGTGCCCTACGAGCTCGACTGCCTGATCTTCGCAACGGGATTCGAGGTGGGCACCGACTATTGCCGGCGCACCGGTTTCGAGCTGATCGGCCGCGACGGGGTGTCGCTGACCGAACACTGGCGCGACGGGGTGCGGACCTTTCAGGGCCTGTGCACGACGAATTTCCCGAATTGCTTCATCGAAAGCATCGCCCAGGCGGGCCTGACGGTGAACTTCCCCTACCTGCTCGACGTGCAGGCGACCCACGCGGCGTGGATCATCGTCTGGGCACTCGAGCGCGGCGTCACCGAAGTCGAGGCCGCACCCGCCGCGGAGTCCGCCTGGGTCGACACCGTCGTCACCCGCTCGGCGGCGAGCGCCGAGCGCGCCCAGACCTGCACGCCCGGCTACTACAACCGGGAGGGCAAGGCGGACAACAAGACCCGCCAGGGCAGCTTCTTCTTCGGTGCCCCAACCGAGTACGCCGACATCCTGCAGGCATGGCGCGCCGACGGTGACCTGGAGGGCTACCTGATTCGCGGGGGCGGCCCGTGACCAGTTGGCAGGCCCGCTGGCGCTACGGCATCGGCCGGCTGCGGGCGGCGACCCGCCGCGGACGCCCGCCCAGGGTGGCGATCATCGGTGCGGGGTTCGGGGGCATCGGCGTCGCCGTCGCGCTACGCCGGGCCGGGATCGACGATCTGGTCATCATCGAGGGCGACGACGGCGTCGGCGGCACCTGGCGGCGCAACACCTATCCCGGAGCCGCGTGCGACGTGCAGAGCCACCTGTACTCGTTCTCCTTCGCCCCCAACAAATCCTGGAGCCGTACCTACGCCCGGCAGCCCGAAATCCTGGCCTACCTGGAATCGGTGGTCGACGACTTCGACCTGCGCCGCCACCTGACCTTGCGGACTTACGTACGGCGGGCGCGATGGGACGAGGGCGGCCGGCAGTGGGAATTGCAGCTGCAACAGGCGAATAGCGACACCGTCACCACGCTGCGTGTCGACGTGGTGGTCAGCGCCGTCGGCCTATTCGGCGCCCCCAAACTGCCAGACATCGAGGGACTCACCGGTTACCGCGGCCACTTGATGCACACATCTGCGTGGGATCCGGGGGTGGACCTGTCCGGCCGGCAAGTCGCGGTGATCGGTACCGGCGCCAGCGCGGTGCAGGTGGTCCCCGAGCTCGCTCGAATCGCCGCCGGTGTCACCGTGTTTCAGCGAACGCCGCCCTGGATGGTGCCGAAGGACGACCGTCCGTTCAGTGATCAGGAGCTGGCGAGGTTTCGCCGCCATCCGTGGGCGGCCCGCAGGGAACGATGGCGAATCTGGAAGCAATTTCACGACTTCGCCGGCAACGCCGTCGAAGACCCCCGGGTGGCGAGTCGCTCACGGGTCGCGACGTCGTTCCTCGAGCGCACCGTGGCCGACGAGCGACTGCGCCGGGCGCTGACGCCCGACTACCCATTCCGATGCAAGCGGGTGCTACTGGGCGACGACTACTATCTGGCGCTCCAGAAGGACCACGTCGATCTGGTGACCGAACCGATCGCGCGAGTTACCGAGAAGTCGATCGAGACTGTCAGCGGCAGGTCGATAGGCGCCGACGCCATCGTGTGCGCCACCGGATTCCAGACCAGCCGCTACCTCGCCGGCATCGAGGTGCTCGGACGAGGCGGCCAAAGCCTGCACGAGCGCTGGGGTGACGACCCGAGCGCCTACCTGGGCGTCGCGGTCAGCGGTTTCCCGAATTTCTTCATGCTCTACGGCCCGAACACCAACCAGGGCGGCAACTCGATTGTCTACATTCTGGAGGCCGCCGCGCGTCTGGTTGCCAGCGCGGTCAGCCGGGTGGCGCGCACGGGCGGCCATGTGGACGTCCGTCCGGAAGCCGAAAAGCGCTACAACGAACAGCTTTCCGCGGACCTGGAGCTCACCATCTGGACTCGGTGCGACAGCTACTTTCGCTCGCCCACCGGCCGCATCGTCACCCAGTGGCCCTACACCGAGCTGGAGTACGCCCGCCGGACCTGGCGGCTCCGGCCGCGGGACTGGCTACTGGCCCAGGCCGAAGTCGATGACCCCACGGATCAAGCGGCCTGCGGCCAGGTCGGCGTAGGCGTCGTTGATGTCGTCGAGCCGGTAGCGTTGGGTGATCATCTCGTCGAGGAGTAGTCGACCCGACTCGTACAGCGTGGCCAGCAGCGGGATGTCGCTCTTGGGATTGCACGAGCCGAACACCGTGCCGCACAACGTCTTGTTCATCAGGATGAAGTCTTGCAGGGCGACGGCGATCGAGGCCGTCGCGGGCACCGGAAGCCCGGTCAGCACGCACGTGCCGCCCTTGCGGGTCAACGCCAGCGCCGTCCCGACGTCGGCCTCGCCGATCATGGTGGGGGAGACCACGACCGCATCCGCCATCACTCCGCGCGTCAGGTCGCGCACCAGCTCGAGCGCGTCGGTCGCCGTCGCGGCGACGTGGGTTGCGCCGAAAGTCATTGCGGAGGTGCGCTTGAAGTCGCTCACGTCGACCGCGACGATCCGGGCCGCGCCGCTGATGCGCGCGCCCTGAACGGCCGCGGTTCCGATGCCGCCGGTGCCGACCACCACCACCGTGTCGCCGCCCCGTACCCCGGCGCGCCGGGCCGCCGACCCGTACCCGGTGGGCACCGCGCACGCCAGCAGCGCGGCGGGCACCAGCGGAAAGCTCGGGTCGATCTTGACCAGCGAATTAGCCGCCACGACAGTGTGTTCGGCGAACGCACCGATCTTGGACACGTGGCCGAGGTCGCGGCCGTCGGCGGTGTGATGGCGAAAGGTGCCGTCCGTCGGCATGCCCGGCGCCAGGGTCCCCGACCCCGTGTCGCACAGGTACTCCATCCCCGAGGCGCACCAACGACACTGGCCGCAGACCGCGACGAAGGACGTCACCACGTGGTCGCCCGGCGCGAATCCGGCGACGCCCGCCCCGACATCGACGACCACGCCGGAGCCCTCGTGGCCGCCGATCGTCGGCGACATGGCGGGTAACCCCAAGGCGCGCAACGTCTCTGGCGGCGCGGCCAACTTCCCCTGCCGGATGTGTTCGTCGGAGTGGCAGAGCCCGCACGCGGCCAGCCGCACCAGCACCTCGCCCGCCTTCGGCGGATCCAGCTCGAATTCCTCAACGGTCCAGGGGTGCCCGTACTCATAGAGGATGGCCGCGCGGCTTCGCATCGACTCGTGCCGCCTTTCTGCCGGGGTGTTCGAGTGGGGCCGCGCCGGGCAAGTTGCTACCGGGCGGGGTCCGCCGCGACCTCGATGTCGCCGGCCGCGGCCGCGGCCTTCAACTGGTGGAAATCGTCGAGCGACTTGTCGGCGTAGACGTAGCACCATTCGGCCACCGCGGATTGCACGGTCTCGCCAGCGCCGACGTATCCGCGCAGCAGCGAGGCGTTCGCACTCTGGGAATGGGCCCGGGCCAGGAGCACCGCGCAGGCGGCGACGTAGTCGCTGAACGTGGCGGCCGCCATGCCCTCGGTCTCGATCGTGCCCTTCATGTCGTGGAATTGCCGGACGTAGTAGTCGCGGCCGTCCTTGCGGGTCGGCCCGAGGAACACGTCCGACATCGCCTGCAGAATCCGCTGCCCGTCGACGACGCGCATGCCCTGGCCCTTGGCCTCGATGGCGGCCGTCAACATGCGCGGTTGAGGCCAGCCGCCGTATTCGTCGAGCACTGACCGGGTCGCCTCCTTGATCTGCAGGATGAGCGGTGTGGCGTTGGGTCCCACCAGGATGACCAGGAAGCAGCGGGTGCCGACGCTGCCGACGCCGACCACCCGCAGCGCCACGTCCGTGACGCGAAAGTGTGACAGCAGCAGCGCGATGTCGGCGGGAACGGTGGTCAGGTACTCCTGAATCGATTCCACCAGAACGGCTTCGGCGTCCTCATCGAGGTGCTGCAGGACCGGTGGCGCCTCCCGCAGCCGCGGCGTCCCGTCGGCGCCGACCTCGGTGAGCTGCCTGAAGAGCCGCGCCGACGTCCGGCTGCGAGCCCGGGATGTCGTCTTTTGAATCACGCCGAGCAGGCCCTTGGATACCGTCCCGGCGTGGCGTTCCGGCTCCACACGAAGGTAGTAGCGGTCCAGGACGTCCATCGCGAGCATGGACTGCAGGCTGGACTGGTAGCCGGCCAGCGCCTGCCCGACGCAGCGGCGGATGGCCTTGGCGGGATAGCCCGCATGGCGCCCGCCGACGATCGCGCTGGTGATCAGGCGCTTAACGTCCCATTCGGCCGGGGCGACGGCTGCCTCGTCGAAGTCGTTCAGGTCGAACACTATTGAGCGATGCGGCGCCGCGTACATTCCGAAGTTGGACACGTGAGCGTCGCCGCAACACATCACTTCGATCCCGCTCGACGGGCTGGCGCCCAGGTCGGCGGCCATCACCGCGGCCGACCCGCGGTAAAAGGAGAACGGGTCGGCGAGCATCCGGGCGAACCGCAGCGGGACGAGTTCTGGTACCCGATCGGCATTCTGAGCCACCAGGATTTCGGTGGCCGACTTCCCGGACGGGGTCAGCTGTGCGAGCGTGCGCCGTGGCACGGCCTTGCGCAGCGCGCGGCCGCGCGCCTCGTCCTGGTCCGGGACCTCGAGATCGATCAGGCGTTCACGCAGCACCGGTTGCGGCATCCGCTCAGCATAGGTAGCGCGGCCGCGCCGGCGGCGGGCTTTGCCGCTGAAACGAGTTGGTGTCGGGGGATCCGGTTTCAACCGGTGGCAGCGGCCGCCCTGGCGCGCTCGGTCATCGAGGCGATCACGCCTCCGTCGTTGAGGATGTCGGTGCCGGTCAGGTAACCCGCCTTATCGCTGGCGCAGAACGCGAGCAGCTCGGCCATCTCTTCGGGCTTGCCCCAGCGCGGCACCGCGGCGTTGGTGACCATCGCGCCGGCGCCGGCCTGCTCCTCGAGCCGGCCCATCTCGGTGTCGATGGACCCCGGCGAGACCGAGACGATGCGCAATCCGCGCGCGTTGAATCGCTCCGCCTGCGACTGGCTGTACCACTTCACGAAGCTCTTGCTGACGGCGTAGGCGATCCCGGACCGCGCCTCCTCGGGCACGATGTTGCAGGTCGTCATCATGGCCTCCAAGAAGGCGTCGGCGTCCCGCAGCGCCAGCGGAAATTGGTCGACCGGAACCATTTCCGCCGGGAGCAGATGGGCCGCCATCGATGCCACGTTGACGATCACCGCGCGCTCGCCGGCCACCGCGTAAAACGCTTCGTTGACGTTGAGCGTGCCGAGCGCGTTGGTGCGCATGACGTAGTCGGCGGCGCCCATGCTCGGGCTGACTCCCGCGGTGTGGATCACCGAGGCGAGCGTCCCGAGGTTGTTGGCGGTCTTGAGCAGGTCTGCGACCGCCCGCCGCTCGGTGACGTCACAGTCGACGGCCGTGGGCGTCATCCCTAGCTCTTCCAGCGCTGCGGCCGCGGCCTTCAGCCGGTCCTGCCGGGCGTCGCAGAGGACCACGATGTGGTCGCGGCCGACGATCTTCGCCGTGGCCAGCCCCATGCCACCCGCGCCGCCTGTGATCACCGACACTCGATCCATAACGTGGACCGTATACGGCGAGGGTTCTTCGGTGGTTACGGGTCCGGCACCGGATGGTGGGGGTGACCGCTGTGCCGGATGGCCGTCCCGAAGAACGGCGCCCGGACGGTGGCCGCCAGATGGCGGCGGTAGCGGATCAGCGCGACGACGGCCACCGCGGTGTAGACGCCGCAGAGCAGCAGGCGGCCGTGCGTCGAGGCGATGGGGAATTGCACGACGAACAGGCCGAGCAGCGTGCATGCGGCGGCGCGCTGGAAGCGCAGGGCCAACAACAGCGTCACTCCCATCAGGGTTTGGGTGGCCGTGAGCAGCACTTCCTCGACCTGACGCGAGTCGAGCTGCAGCGAGAACCCCCCGCCGCCGAGCAGGTGGGCGATCGGCAGCGACCCGATCAACAGCGTCCACTGGTTGACCTTGGAGGAGATCAGGGTGGCGATGGCCGCCGTGCCCTTGCCCCGGGCGGCGAAGATGGTCGCCACGATGAACTCAGGTGCCTCCGAGGCCAGCGGGGCGAGCCACTGGACCAGCAGGAACCGGTCGATGCCCAGTTCGGTGCCCGCGGCGACCAGGTTGTCGGCGAACGGCTTGGCGCACAACAGGATCACCGCGCCGGATGCCAGGAAGAGGCTGACGACGACGACGCGCCGACGACGATCGGGCAGCTCTCCGAGGGCGGCTGCGGTTCCGATCAGGTCGGGCTCCTCGACGTCGCCGTGGCTGACCTTGTAGAGGTAGAACCCGAACCAGGCCAGCAGCGCCAGCCCCAGCCCGAAGTGGATCTGCCCGCTCGCCGGTATCGCGAATGCGATGACACCGGCGACTAACAGGAATCCGAGTTCGAGACGGTTGGTTGGTTGCAGCGCCAGGCCGGTGGCCTTCGCGGAACCGGCCCTGCGGGCCACCACGATGCTGACCAACACCACGACGGGCCAGCCAAGGCCCATCAGCAGCCGGTTGGACCCGGTCATGTTGGCGGCCGCGTACTGCGTGTACTCCGCATTGTGGCCGGACACGTAGGCGTAATAGAGGTCGACGGCGTACTCGGGCAGGACCGCGATCAGCGCCAGTATCGCGGTCGCCATCCCACCGGAGACGTCGATCTGCGCGGTTTCGGCGGCCCACGCGAGCAGGAAGCTGGCCGACACCACTGCGGCCCCGAAGATCAGCAGCGCGACGACCGGGTCCGGGTGCAGGCCTGCGAGTCGCGTCACCACCGCCGGAACGACGAACGCCGTGGTGATCAGTGCCGAACGTGCCAGGGTGCGACGCCGCGAGCGTTCTGCCGTTGCGACCGCGGTCGCGGGCCTGTCGGAGGCGAGCATCGTCATCCTTCGATACGGAGGGGTGGCGAATGAGGCGGCTACTCCGGATGAGGCAGCCGTGCCGAACGATTACCCAAGTTACCCGCGCAGCCGGTCGCCAGCAACGTCGTCGCTAAGCGGAGCGTCATCGTGGCAGGCCGCATCTTTGCTGGCTAACGCGCTGCGCCGGGAAAGTTAGGGTGACCTGATCCCGAAGTTTGGCAAACCTGCGGCCGCACAAATCGGTCCCTGCGCAGTACGACGAGCCGCGAGGCGGGGAGGTTCCCGCTACCTATCCGGGCCCATGGCCGCGGCCGCGGCTTGGGCGAACAGCGCGACGGCCTGGTTGCGGGTTAGCGACGCCAGCATTTGCTCGGCGGCGCGCATCATGTCGCCGACCATCAGGGTCGGCCCGTTACCGAGATTCTCGAACGCCTCCGCGATGACGTCGGCAACGTCGGCCGCGCCCGGCGGCACCTCGTCGAGCGAAGCGATCTGGCCGCGGCTGTGTTCGAGTTGCCGCAACGCGGGCGTGTCGGTCTTGCCCAGGATGAGGCCGAGGACGTCGACGCCCTTGTCGTGCAGCTCGGCCCAGAGCGCTTCCGCGAAGACCATGTCGAAGGCCTTCGAGGCGCCGTAGGCCACCATGTTGGCGCCGCCGGCCAAGCCGGCGCCCGACCCGAAGAGCACGATCCCGCCGCGGCCCCGCTCGACCATGGGGGCCGCGAAGTGGTGGCACAGCTGCATCGGCACCATGCAGTTGCGTTGCACCATCGCCTCGGCGGCTTCGACCGGATTGGCGAGGAACGGCTCGAAGTTCGGGTCGGCGCCCGCGCAATACACCAGGAGGCCGACCTCCAGGTCGCTGGTCGCCGCGGCGATCGCCGCCGCCGCGCCCGGCTCGGCGAGATCGATGGCGAGGGCCCGCGTGGACGCCGCCGTTTCCCGCTCGATCTCGGCCGCGACTCCATCGAGGAGGGCCTGCCGGCGGGCGATCAGCACCACGTTGATGCCACGCTCGGCGAGCGCGCGGGCGAACGCCGCGCCCACCCCGTCCGAGGCGCCGGCGACCAGCGCCCACGGGCCGTACTTGGCTGCGAACGTCATCTAAGTGCTCCCCACTGTCGTCAGGCGCACCTGGGTGTAGCGCCGGCGGTCGATGCGCCAGCCATCACGGGTGCGCACGATCTCGTCGTCGTAGAAGCCGATCGCGTTGACGCCGGAGTTGTTGTCGCCGGCCATGATCAGCCCGTCGATGTAGGTCCGCGCCGTGGCCTTATCGCCGTCGATCGTGATGGCCTGGTTGGTCAAGCGGTGCAGCGTGTGCCCGGCCAGGGCGTGCACCCGCTCCATGAAGTCCGCGACGGCGTCGACTCCGGTCCACGACCCGATCTCGCCGTAGTCGAGCTCGCAGTCGGCGGTGAACACGGTGCGAAACAGCGGCCAGTCGCGCCGGTCTATTCCGGTGGCGTAGCGCACCAGGAGCTCCGAGATGTCTTGGCGGTCATCACGTTCGGTCATGGCAGGTCTCCGTTCGGGTGAACCGCGATCCACCGCGGGCCGCCCCTTAACGAAACCGCACGCAATGCGTTACTCTCTCGGATAGTCGAAGAAAAACCTCGAAAATATTCGCCTTACTCTAAATCGTATGGCAGAGGAGTCAACCCATTCGCGGATCGACGTCTGCGCCGACCGCCCGGGTGCTCGACGTTGTCGAGCTCCTGGCCCGGTCCGGGAATGCGCGGCCGCGGTTCTCGGACATCGTGCGCGAGCTCGGGCTCACCCAGGCGACCGCGCACACGATTCTGAAGACGCTGTGCGACCGGGGGTGGGCCAGCCGCGATCCGGTCACCAAGACTTTCACCCTCGGGCCCGCGTTGGCCGTCGTGGCGGCGCGGACGGACACCGCCCGGCCGCTCGCGCACGCGGCCCGTTCCGTGGCACTGCGGTTGTCCGGCGAGGTCGGCTACGCCTGCTCGGTGGTCGAGCGTTTCGGAGACTCGTTGGTGGTCACCGCTTTTGAGGGCGAGCCCGCCACTCAACCGTCCGGAATTCCGGGCGATCGGATCCCGTACGCTCCGCCCTTCGGGGTCGCACTCGCCGCGTGGGACGACGAGGAACACCGACGCGCGTGGATCCGCCGCGGTGCGGGCAACAATCCCGATCGCGCCCGACGGCTCGAGCAGGTGCTGCAGCACACGCGCGAGCGCGGCTACGACGTCGACTGGACCACACCCGCACTGGCCCAGGCGGTGCAGGTGGTCGGCACGCTGGACAGCGACGAGATGCCCACGCCGGTGCGGCACATCTTGGATCAGCTGCTCGTCGAGTTCACCACCATCGGCTTCCTCTCCGATGACAACCCGGGACGGCGCAAGCAACCCGTGGTGACCATCGCCGCACCGGTTTTCGAGGACGGCCGGGTTGCGCTGATGGTGGCCGTCCATCCGCTGTGCCCGCTGTCGGCGCGGCAGATCCGGGTCATCGGCAAACGCCTGACGGACGAAACGACGGCGATCAGCCTGCCCCCGCCGCGGCCGGACGCGGTCGATCGTGCCGTCTAGGCTCGGCGTATGGAACTGCGGCAGGTGCGCTACTTCGTGGCCGTCGCAGAGGAGTTGCACTTCGGCCGCGCCGCGCAACGCGTGCACATCTCCGGACCGGCCCTGTCGCAGCAGATCATCTCGCTGGAGCGCGAGCTGGGCGCCGAGCTGTTCGTGCGGGACCGGCGGAGCGTTCGGCTGACCGAGGCCGGACGGACCTTCCTTCCGGATGCGCGCCGAATCCTTTCTCTGGCCGACGATGCCAAGCACCGGCTGCGGCAGGCCGCCGCGCGCAGCACGCCGGTGCGCCTGGGTTACGTCAGCTGGCTGCCGGAGGGCATCACCACGATGCTAGGACCGGCGGCGGATGTGCGCCTCGACGAATGGGTGCTGCCGTCGCACGCGCAGGCCGACCGCGTGGCAGAGGGCACCCTCGACATCGCGCTGGCATGGGTCACCGCCGGCCAGGTCGAGGAGCGCGGCCTGACGGCGCATCTGCTGCGGATTGAGCCGCTGCACGCGGTCATGCCCGGCATGAGTTCGGCGAAACCCGTTGCCGCGCAATGGGTAAGCGTGCTGATCGACGCGGACGAGTCGGCGTGGTCGTCGTGGAACCGGTACGCCAAGGAGTTCGCCGCCCACACCGGTGCCCGCGTCGTCCCCATCGACGACGGCGGCATCGCCGGCGACGCGTTCTACGCGCACGTGCGCAGGGTCGGCGGGCCGGTGCTCGCGTCGCCCAAGCGCCACACCGCGGCGCTCCCGCCCAGCCTGGGTCAGCGTCCCGTCGCCGAACCGGTGCCGCTGTGGACGTGGTCGCTGCTGCACCGCCGCGACGACGACCGCGCCAGCGTGCGCGGCGCCGTGGAAGCGCTGCTGGCCGTGGCCCGTACCCGCGATTGGCCGGCCCCTCCCGCCGGCCCGTGGTGGGCGCCGGCCGACGACCCCCACCTGCGGTGAGAAGTCTCACCGAGCACTGGTAGGAGAACGGTCCTGGACGGCGGGCCGGCGCTGGGCTTCAGTGAAAGTAAGCAGCCCGGAAGGCGAAAAGGCATGGCAGAGAACTACGTTGTGGATGACCTGGCCGAATTCGTCGTCGGCGCCGAGTGGGCCGATCTGGCCGAGCGTCCGCGCGCGCTGATGAAACGCAATGTGCTCGACAGCGTCGCGTGCGCCGTCGGTTCCCTGGACGGGAAGCTCGTCGCGTCGATTCGCGAACACACCGACCAGTTCAGCGGAGTGCCCACCGCGACTTTGGTGGGCGGCGGACGCGCGTCGGTGGACCAGGCCGCGTTCTTCAACGCGGTGCTGGTGCGCTACCCCGACCTGCTGGACACCTATCTGACGGTCGGGGGGCTGTGTCATCCCGCCGACAACTTGGGCGCCGTCCTGGCCGTGGCCGAGCACACGGGAGCCAGCGGGGCGGACTTCCTGCTGGCACTGGCGGTCGCCTACGAGGTTCAGTGCCGATTCAGCTCCCAGGTGCCGGTCATGGCCCGGGGTCTCAATCACGCGTTGCAGCTGTCGATGTCGGTGGCGGCGGGCACGGCCAAGCTGCTCGGTCTCAGCGTCGAGCAGACCGCCAACGCCATCGCGGCCGCCGCGACCGACAATGTGTCGCTGGCGACGGTGCACGCCGAGCCGGTCTCGAACTGGAAGGGCATCTCGCCGGCCATCACCGGCATGCGCGCGGTATACGCGACCATGCTGGCCGGCCGCGGCGTCACCGGGCCCAGGTCGCTGTTCGAGGGTCCACACGGCCTGGTGCAGCTCTTCGATCAGCCCATCGACCTGGCCACCACCGACCGGCGGCTCACCTGCGTCGAACAGACCTACCTCAAGCAGTACTGCGCCCTCATCCACGGGCAGGTCGTGATCGACGCGGTCCTGGGCCTGCGCGCCGAGAACAACCTGTGCGGCGAGGACGTCGCACGGGTGACGCTCGAGGTCTTTCAGGGCGCGTACGACTTCGCCGGCGGGGGAGCCTACGGCGGCAAGGACGATCCGCGCACCAAGGAGCAGGCAGACTACAACCTCAAATACCTCAGCGCGGTGGCACTCCTCGACGGCGGGGTGGGCCCCGAACAGCTGGAACCCGAACGGGTTTCGCGGGCCGACGTGCGGGACCTGTTGACGCGTGTCGACGTCAAACCGGCCGCCGACCTCACCGCCGACTATCCTCGACGCACGGCGGCCCGGGTGCACCTGGTGACCCGCGACGGGCGGGAATTCGACCGCGAGCAAGCCGATTACGAGGGGTCGCCGACCCGCCCCATGTCCTGGGAACGCGTCGTGGACAAATTTCATTGGCTGGCCGAGCCGTTCTGTGACGAAGCGCTGCGCGCCGAGATCGTCACGGCCGTGGATCGCCTCGACGAGAGCCCCGTCGCCGAACTCACCGGCCTGCTGGGTGCGGCGAGCCCGACCGCCCAACGGCCACGCACCAAGTCCCGATTCTGACGCGCGCCGTGCGCGCCCCCTTGCGTCGCCAGCTGCCCGCGGTCGATGATCGGCCATGCGCAAAGATCAGGGCGGCAATCGGTGGGAGCTGGTCACCTGTGCGGTCGCGGGCCACGCCACCTACGCGCCCGACGAGGAGGACCTCGCCGCGCGGCTGAGCGGCAGCACCGGGTTGGGTGAGGTTTGGCGTTGCCTGCGCTGCGGGGAATTCACCGTGGGCGACCCGCACCGGCGGGGTCCGGCCGAGGACGCGCCAATGATCATGCGCGGCAAGGCGTTACGCCAGGCCATCATTATCCGGACGCTCGCGGTGGAACGCCTGTTCCGGGCGGTGGTGATCGCGCTCGCCGCGTATGCGGTGTGGAAGTTTCGCGGTGCACGGGGCGCGATTCAGGCCACCCTCGAACGCGACCTGCCGATCTTCCGCGCCGCCGGGTTCAAGGTCGATCAGATGACGATCGTGCACGAGTTGGAAAAGGCGCTGGCCGCCAAGCCCTCCACCCTGGCCCTGCTGACGCTGATGCTGGCCGCCTACGCGCTGCTGGAGGTCGTCGAAGGCGTCGGCCTGTGGCTGCTGAAGCGCTGGGGTGAGTACTTCGCGGTGATCGCCACCTCGGTGTTCTTGCCCCTGGAGATTCACGACCTCGCCAAGGGCATCACGATGACCCGGCTGGTCACCTTCACCATCAACGTGGCCGCCGTGATCTACCTGCTGTTCTCGAAACGTCTGTTCGGCTTGCGTGGCGGCCGCGAAGCCTACGACGAGGAACGGCGCGGTGAGCAACTGCTCGATGTCGAGAAGGCCGCCGCCAAAGCCTGACGTCAGGCCGGTGGCTGCCTGGGGTGGATGAAGATTCCTTCCGCCTCGACGGTGACGCCGTGCTCGTCGGCTAGGTGACCAACGGCGAACGTCTTGACGCCCTCGGTGCGCTCGACATGCGCCTGCACGCGCAGCGGCCGCTCCAGCTCGGTTCGGCGCCGGTAGCGCAGGGTGAGGGTCCCGGTGTAAGCGGGCCGGCCGGGCCGGTGCGCGGTCGCGCCGAGCACATGGTCGAGCACCAGCGCGCAGATGCCGCCGTGAACATGGCCGGGCGGTCCCTCGTAGGCCGCGCCCAGCGTGAATTCCGACCAAAACACGCCGTCGGGCTCGTGGTGGACCACCAACGGCGGTGCCACCGGGTTGCGCACACCGACCACCGCGTTGCCCCACGCGACGGTCTGGCCGTCGGGCAGGTAATGCACGCCGACGGGTCCGGGCTGCGCCGCCTCGCCCAATTCGGCTGCGGCCGCGTCGATCTTGGCCTGGGCCGCGGCCACCGCCGCGGGTTCCGCTTCAGTGCGGATGCTGACGTCGATGAGCCGGCGGATCGACGTTGCCAGCGGTGCGTAGACGGACTCGAGCCGGCCGAGGTCGATGCAGGGCGTTTGGTCATGCATCCCGGCAACCTAACAGGACGGCGGCTGGTAAGAACGGAGCGATGGGCACTTATGCGGTCACCGGATCGGCTTCCGGAATGGGCCACGAGACCGCGCGGCGGCTCAAGGCCGATGGGCACACCGTGATCGGCGTCGACATCAGGGGCGCCGATATCGTCGCCGACCTGTCCACGCCGCACGGTCGCGAACAGGCCGCCGACGGGGTGCTGGCGGCCGCGGACGGCAAACTCGACGGTGCGGTGCTGGCCGCGGGCCTCGGGCCCAGCCCAGGTCGAGAGCGCCTGCGCCAGATCGGCCAGGTCAATTACTTCGGCGTCGTCGAACCGCTCGTCGCCTGGCGGCGGGCGCTGGCGGCGGCCGAAAGCGCGAAAGTGGTCGTCGTGGGGAGCAATTCGTCAACGACCGTGCCGCTCGTGCCGCGCCGGACGGTGAAGGCGCTGCTCGCCGATGACGCCGACAAGGCGCTGCGCTCGGTGCGCCCGTTCGGTCCGGCGGCCTCGACGATGATGTATGCGGCGTCGAAGATCGCCGTCAGCCGCTGGGTGCGACGGCACGCGGTGCTGCCGGAATGGGCGGGCTCTGGGGTGCGCGTGAACGTCTTGGCCCCGGGGGCCATCATGACGCCGTTGCTGCAGGAACAGCTGGCGAATCCGCGGCAGGCCAAGGCCGTGCGGTCCTTCCCGGTGCCGCTCGGTGGCTTCGGCCAGGCGGGGCACATGGCCGACTGGATGTGCTTCATGCTGTCGGAGTCCGCCGAATTCCTCTGCGGGAGCGTAATTTTCGTCGACGGCGGCACCGACGCCTATTTCCGTGCCGACGATTGGCCGAAAGCGCCGCCGGCGCACGGGTTGCCCGGCTACTTGCGGCGGTTCAGACGTCCGCCGACTGTGTGACCAACGGCGGGCGCTGCGGCGGGTGTGGGTCGCGCCACAATACGGCTTTTCGTGGCGTTCACCCCGGCGCGGCGCATCCGTAAAGCGGGCGCGGTGGAATTCAATGATTCGGCGCACAGGCCGAACAGACGAAGGATCGAAACCGTGGCAACACTGCCGTCCTGGATCAGCCAGAGCCCTGCCAACTTCGACATGGTGACGCCCATCAAGGCGCGGGCCTGCGACGCGTGGCAGGCGGTGCGCAGAAGCGCGCCACCCCGGACACGCACCAACGTGACGCTTATGCAGAGGGGCGTCGAGCGCTGCTGACGGCGCCCAATTACTGGAACCACAACACCGCGTATCACGGCTGGCTGGTCCAACTCGCGGCGCGCCACGCCGGTGATGTCCTGGATGTGGGGTGCGGTGAGGGGCTGCTGGCCGAGCGGCTGGCCTCGGTGTCGCGCAGCGTCGTCGGCATCGATGCCGACCCATCCGCGATCCGTCGGGCCAAGGATCGACTGCAGTCCGCAACCAACGTGTCGGTGCGGCTCGCTCGATTCGAAGCCTTTGAGGCGCAACCACATTCGTTTGACCTCATCACCTTCGTGGCGAGCCTGCATCATCTGCCGCTGCGTGAGACGCTGTGCAAGGCGCGCGAAATGCTCAGGCCGGCAGGAGAGCTCGCCGTCGTCGGATTGTCGGCCAACAAGACCGTCGGCGACTGGGCATGGTCCGCCCTGTGCACACCGGCGGCGCGCGTCGGGTCGTTACTGCATCGGGAGACGCGCGGCATCGGCGTTGCCGTGGCCGATCCCCGGGAAAGTTTGCACGAGATCCGTCGGGTAACCGCGGACGTGCTGCCGGGAGCGCTCATTCGGCGAGGCCTGTACTACCGGTACCGCCTACTGTGGCGAAACCGCTGAGCCGGTCACGCGCTCGCGTTCGCTCGGCGGGCCCGGGACGCGCGCAGGTTGGCGGCGTTGCCGCACGTTTTGACGTCGTGCCATACCCCGCTGTTGTTTTTGGAGCGGTCGTAGAACGTCGACCCGCAGCGCGGGTTATGGCACTGCTTGATGCGCCGCCAGGTGTCGCCCTGCTGACTGAGCAGAATCTCGGCCCACAGCGCCGAGGCGAGCCAGCGCCAGCCCGTGCCGCTGGGCTCCAACCGCACCTCACCGGCATCGGTGACCACGAGGGCTGCGGGGACGGCACTTCGTCCACCGGGTGCCTCGCCGACGACCAGGGAATCGATCCTGGCCCGTAAGGCGCGCAGCTTGGCCAGGTCCGCGTCGTCGAACGTGGGCACCGGCGCGTCCATCCCGCGGGCGGCCGACCAGGCGTGCACCGCGTCCGCTACCCATTCGCCGGCGAGCGCGGGGTCGGCGAGCAGGTCCGGTCCGTACCCGTCGATGCCCCTCGTGTTGAGGAAGTCCTGAACCAGGCCCAGGCCTCCCGGTGCCGGGATGATGATGCCGTAGCGCTGTGACGCAGGCCATGGAATAGACATAGGTAAAGAATACTTGACTATGTCGTCGCCGGCACGACGGTGACAGAATCAAAATCGATACAGCTACGTCAAGGAGTGCGGATCATGGTCAACATCAAGGGGTCGACGGTCGTCGTCACCGGCGGACAGCGCGGGCTCGGCAAGGCCATCGTGGACGAGTTGTTGCAACGCGGCGCTGCCAAGGTGTACGCCACGGCGCGGACGCCCAAACCGAGTACGGATCCGCGGGTGGTCGGTGTCGAGTTGGACGTCACCAAGCCGGAGTCGGTTGCGGCCCTGGCCGTTTCGGCTCCGGATGCCGGCATCGTGATCAACAACGCGGGTGTCCTCGGCGCGCGGACGCTGCTCGACAGCGACATCGAGGAAGTGCGCGCGGTGTTCGAGACGAATTACTTCGGCGCGCTCCGCGTCGCCAAGGCGTTCGCGCCCATCCTGGCGGCCAACGGTGGCGGGGCCCTCGTCGACATAGCCTCGATCTTGTCCTGGATGCCCGGCTCCGGTGGGTACGGAGACTCCAAGGCGGCGTTGTGGTCGACGACGAATTCGTTGCGGATAGAACTCGAGAAGCAGGGCACCCTGGTCGTCGCCGCGCACCTCAGCTTCACCGACACCGACATGACCGCGGGCTTCACCGCCCCCAAGAACGACCCGCGCCAGGTGGCGCGCGCGATCGTCGACGGCATCGAAAACGACGACACCGAAGTGCTGGCCGACGACGACACCCGCTACGTCAAGGCGGCGCTATCGGGACCGGTCGACGCGCTGCCCCGGATGCCGTGAGCATGAAGGTCTGCCCGAAGGCAGATCCCCGTCCTGCGACGGTGGGTCAAGCAGGCCCTTGCGGATGGCCTCGCCCAAAAATGGGCTTGCTGCACTTCGGGCAGACCACCGGGTTGTCCCGGCATCACCACGGTCGCATCCCCGGGCCGGCGCTTCGACGGCCGAAGGTCCCCGATGCTTCGGCCGAAGGTCACATTCACGCCGTGCCCCGCCGACCGTCCGCGTGTTTGGATAGCGATATGTCCGACACGGAAGCAGAACGCATCGTGAGCGCCACGCGCGTCATCGCCGCCAACGCCGCGCGGATTTTCGAGCTGATCGCCGATCCCTCCCGCCACCCCAGCTGGGACGGCAACGACAACCTCGCCTCGTCCGCTCCGGGGCAGCGGGTGCGTGCGGTCGGTGACGTGTTCAAGACGACGCTGACGAACGGCGCCGTGCGGGAGAACCACGTCGTCGAATTCGTCGAGGGCAGCAAAATCGCCTGGTGCCCAGCCGAACCCAGGAGACAGCCGCCCGGTCACCTCTGGCGCTGGGAGCTCAGCCCGGTGAACGCCGAACTGACCACGGTGACGCACACCTACGACTGGACGGCGCTGACCGACGCCACCCGCCTCGAGCGCGCCCGCGCGACGACACCGGACATGTTGCGCGAGTCCATGGACCGGCTCGCGGTGGTCGCGCAAACGCCCTCCTAAGGCCGAAGCGCGCCGGACTCAGCCGTTCTTGCCGCGCACCCACTGCACCGTGCCGAGGTTCTTCACCCGCACGCTGAGGAACCCGTGGTCTTCCAGGATGTCGGCGATCTCGTCGTCGTCGAAGACATGCGCCCCCACGTTCGGCAGCCTCTGGAAGAGCCGGGCGGCCGGGCCGACGGTGGGGACCATGACGGCGAGCCTCCCGCCCGGTCGCAGCACCCGCGCCATCTCGCCGAGGGCCGCCGCCGGATTCGGAACCAGCTGCAACACGGCCGTCGAGATGACGACGTCAACCGTGTCGTCGCGCAGCGGAAGTCGTTGCGCGTCAGCCTTGATGAAGCCGACCTGCGGCCCCGCTTCGTTGCGGACGGCGCGGGCGAGCATGGCCTTGGAGATGTCGATCCCCAGGGCCAACCCATCCGGACCGGCCGCGCGCGCCAGGGAGGCGGTGACGTTGCCCGGGCCCGAGCCGACGTCCAGCGCGATGCCGCCCGGCGGAATGTTCAACCACTCGAGGGGCGTCTGCCACGCGGCGATCAGCCGCCGCGACAGGGCCTGGGCGTTGTCGTAGAGCATCGACCCGATCGGTGACGCCCACGCGGCCTGGATCGGCCCGGTGTTTTTCGCGACGCGGTCGCCCTCGTCGGCTCCGCTGCCGAGCAGATCGAGATAACCCTTGCTCACGTCGGGATCCGTAGGCGGATCGGCGAGCAGATCCAGCGCTCGCCGCAGCGCGGGAGGCAACGAGACGTGCACGTCAGTCATGCGTACTCCTTCGAGTGAAAAACCAAGCTGTGCGCCAGAACTCGGATCAGGGGCCAGCCTACGCCGAGCCGCGCCTGCTCACCGCCGGACGATCGCGTGCTCGCGCACCAGGGAGTACAGCCGCCACTGGCCCGGCACGCCCTTGAGCGCGGTCTCGCCGCGGTCGCCGAAGCGGTGTCGCGACCCGGTGACGATGTCGCGCAGCGTCGAGGACACCAGCACTTCGCTGGCACCGGCAAGTGCCGCCACCCGCGCGCCGATGTGCACGGCCATACCGGCGACGTCGTTGCCGCGCACCTCCACTTCGCCCGCGTGAATGCCCACCCGCACCTCGATGCCCAGCACGCGGACCGCGTCGACGATGGCGTCGGCGCAGGCGATCGCGGCGCTCGGGCTGCTGAATGTGGCGACGAATCCGTCGCCGGCCGTGTTGACTTCGCGCCCGGCGAACCGCTGCAGCTCGTGGCGCACCAGGGTGTCGTGGTTGTCCAGCAGATCGCGCCAGCGGTGATCGCCGAGCAGTGCGGCGCGCTCGGTGGAGCCGACGATGTCGGTGAACACGATCGTGGTGAGCAGGCGCTCGGCGTCGGAGCCGCCGCGCACGCCGGTGATGAACTCCTCGATCTCGTCGAGGAGGGGCGCGGTGTCGCCGACCCAGTACAAGGTGTCCTCGCCCGGGCACTCGACGAGGCGCGCCCCGGGGATGTGCTCGGCGAGGTAGTGCGCGTGCCCGATGGGACTGAAGCCGGGGTTGTCGCGATGCAGGATCAGGGTGGGCACGGCGACGCGGGGAAGCCGGTCGCGGACGTCGCCCTCCCTGACCTTGTTGATGAACGCGCGGGCCATGCTGGGCGACGCGGCCCGGTTGCCGGCCATGTCCCACCACGCACGGAACGCATCGTTGTTCGCAGCGGAGGGAGCGATGATGCCCAGCATGTCGAAGCCCTGCTCGACGGCGTCCGGCTCCATCCCGACCGTCGTGAAGCGATCGGCGTCGTCGAGGTCACTGCCGATGGGGTAGTCGGGGCCCCGCAGGGTGCGGGCCGCGCCGTTGGCAATGACGAGGCTGTTCACCCGGTCGGCATGGTCGGCCGCGAGAACGACACCGGCCAACGAGGTGAAACCCGGGGCGAAGACGGTCGCACGCTCGCATTCCACCGCGTTCATGACCGCGATGGCGTCCTGCGCCCAGGACTCCGGGCCGAGCATGTCAAGCGACGGCACCCGCGAGGACAGGCCGATGCCGCGCTGGTCGAACCGGATCACCCGGCAGAACGATGCGAGCCGGCGATGAAAGCGGTACATCGACGGCTCGAGGTCGACGCAGTCGATGGGAATCAACGGGCCCGGCAGCACGAGCAGGTCGATCGGGCCATCGCCGAAGACCTGATAGGCGATGTCGATCTCGCCGCAACTGGCGTACCGGGTCCGCGGAGCCGCAGAACTCCCAGCCACGCATTCAGGCTAGTGCAGGTCACCGACAAGCCGGAACGGCTCAACCGCGGATGATCGGCACCAGATAGCGGCCGGCGTACTCGCGGACGGCCGCGGGATCCGACGTGTCGAGCCGGTCGGTGGGAAACACGATGATGCCCAGGGCGACGCGAAGCAGGATGTCGGCGATGTTGATCAGGTCGCGTTCGGGGATGTCGGCACCGCACCGGCGCAGGGTGTGCGCGATCCCGTCGGCGAACTGACCGATGGGGAAGGCATTCGAGCGGGAGAACATCCCCAACAACTCCGGTTCGCTGTCCACGATCCGGGAGTACAGCGGGGAATCGCGGACCAGGCGCACGCCGAGCGCGAACGCCTCGATCACGGCCTGCTGCGGATCGCAGCCCGCGGTGGCCCGGTCCAGTGTGGTGAAAAACGACTCGGCCTCACGGCGCACCACATGCCCGAACAGGTCGTCCTTGGTGGGGAAGCGCCGGTAGACGGTGCTGCGGCTGACGCGGGCGCGCGCGGCGATGTCCTCGATGTTGGCCCGGCGCACACCGTAGGTCTCGAACACGGCGCGCGCGGTGTCCAGGATGGTGCGGTCCAGGTCGGTGAGCGAATCCGCTGCGAGATTGCCGCCAAGGCTGTGGTTCGGCATGGATCACGACCCCCACTGCAATCTGGCCGCGCGGTTGCTAGGCTGACACAAAGATACGAGTTTGTATCATTGATTCGCAAGGACGTCTGTAGCGGGGAGGGGAGCATGACGGCCCACGACGACGAACTGGCCGCCGCGACCGTCGGATCCCGATTCGACACCGGCGTTCGGGAAGCGTTGCCCATGCCGGTCGACGGGCCGGTCGGCGAGGCCGACGGCCTGACGCGGCTGGGGCCCGAGTCGCTGATCTGGAAGTTCTACGGGGACAACCGCACCCAGTTCTTCGGGTTCCAGCGCACCGCCGGGGTCGAGAACTGCATCGAGCAACTGGCCCAGGGCGTGCTCGACCACTCGGTGGTCTTCAGCGACACCTTGGGGCGGGCCAAGCGGACCGCGCCACCGCTGATGAAGACCGTCTACTCCGACGGACCGCGCCAGTGGGGCCGCAAGGTCCGGGACTTCCACAAGACGATCAAGGGCACCATCAGTGACGGCTCGCGGTATCACGCGCTGAATCCGGAGCTCTTCTACTGGGCGCACGCCAGCTTCGTCGACCAGGTCATCTACAACGCCGATACGTTCATCCGCCGGCTGTCCTTCGCGGAGAAGGAGCAGATCTTCAACGAGGGCAAGGTGTGGTACGGCCTCTACGGCGTCAGCGACCGCGGCCAGCCGCAGACCTACGACGAGTTCCTCGCCTACTGGGACGAGATGCTCGAGCGGTTCGTCCCGCATAAGACCGTCTTGTACGGCACCGGCTACATCAGGAAGGGGATCCCGGGCCCGCGCTGGATCCCGCGACCCGTCTGGAAGGTGTTGTCCGCGCCGCTCAACGCCTACACCCGACTGGTGTTGGTCGGGACCATGCCGCCGCAGATGCGCGAGGTCTGCCAGCTGGAGTGGAATGCGAAGAAGGAGAAGCGGTTTCAGCGGTTCGCCGCCGTAATGCGCGCCCTCAACCCGCTGATCAACCGGCTGCCGGTCGGGGTGATCTACACCCCGTGGGCGGCCAGCGCGTGGCGGCGCTCGGGCATCGACCCGCGCCGGCTGCACAACCACGCCCGCTAGGACGGGAGGCGCCGTTTCCGCTCGGTGCTCAGGAGCGGCGTTCGGCTGCGGCGATGCCGCCCTTGAGGAGCTCGTCGATGACCTTCTTGAACACCGGCAGCATCAGCCAGTCAACACCGGGGATCTTCAGCGTTGACCGTAGATGCCAGCTGACCTCGGTTCCCCCGCCTGCTGCACGCAGCTGGACCGTGCCGACGTGGTCCCGGGTCGGTGCGCCCGAGAGCATCTTGTACGCATAGCGGGTGGGCCGCTCATACTCGATGATCTCCTCGACGAACGGGGGGCCGATGGCCACCAGGCGTCTGATCGCGCCGACGCCGTTTGGGGCGGGGGTTCCCTCGCGATCGAGCGTGCTGCGCCGGAAGGCCCAGACGTAGTCCGCGATTCCGCGGTGGTCGGTCATGGTGTCGAACACGGTCTCGATCGGCGCCGTGGAGGTCCGGGTCAGGGTGAACTCGATCATCCGCACGCCCAGCTTCCGATACGGCCTGCCGGTATCCAGTTGTCCGCCATCATGATCCGTCCCCTTTCGCTACAGAGAACATAGTCCTGTGGCCGAGGGCGCATCGAGGCCGCATCACCCCCTTGAGGTGAACAGGGGGTACACGGCACCGAAATTCCATGCGAAGTAAGCCAATACGGCGGAAGGAGCTTGGCGATCGGTTGGCGATGGGCCAGGATCGAGGGCATGGCCGATGTCGATTTCTCGCTGTTGGACGTCCCGAGATCGGAACCGGTCGAGGATCCCGAGGCCTATCTGCGCGCGGCTATCGCCTGGCACTTCGGTGAGGACACCGGTTCGGCGTTCTGGTTGCGGACCGCCGCGACCCTCGACTTCGACCCGATGGCCGACGTCAACACCTTCGCCGATCTGCGACTGTTTCCTAACCTCGTCAACGAACTGCGCGGCGTGCCGGTGGAAGATCTCATTCCGCGCGGCTACGGAACGCCGCCGCCGGTGCCCCAGATATTCGAGTCCGGCGGCACCACGGGAGCCCCGAAACGCACTGTGCAACTGCCGGATTGGGTCGCGCAGGTGGTGCGGTGGCAGACCGAGGATTTCGCCACCGGCGGGTTTCGCCGTGGCCGGGGTTTCCTGTGCCTGATGCCCAGCGGGCCGCACGGCGTGGGCTACTTCTCGCGGCTGGTCTCCGAGCGGCTCGGCGCCGCCTTCCACGCGATCGACATCGATCCGCGTTGGGTCAAGAAGATCGCCGCCCGCGGCGGTGCCTCCGAAGTCGGCGCCTACGTCGACCATGTCGTCGAGCAGGCCGTGTTCGTGCTGGAGACGCAGAACGTCGCGAACCTGCACACCACCCCGCCGCTGCTCGAGGCGATCGCCCGGGACGACCGGCTGGTCGACCTGGTGAATGACAAGATCCGCTACCTGTTGCTCAGCGGCGCGCATGTGGACGCCGACACCCTCGACCTGCTCCGCGGCATCTTCCCGGACACCACGATCACCATGGCCTTCGGCAGCACGATGGTGCTATCCCAAGCGGTCACCCGGACGGCAGACGGCGACGCGTTCGTGTTCGACCCTCGGACACCGTACGTGGTGTTCTGGGTGATTGATCCCGACACTGGAGAACGGGTGCCCTACGGGCAGACCGGTCAGGTGGTGATGAACCACATCAGCAAGGGCATGTTCATCCCGAACAACCTCGAGCGCGATCTGGCGGTCCGGATGCCCGGTCCGGCGGGCGAGCTCAGCGACTCGGTCAGTGCGGTGCGGCCGGTGGCCACCTTCGAGGGCGAGGCCGTCATCGAAGGCGTGTACTGACCATGGCAGGCGAACAAGCCGACACCGCAACTGATTTGGCGACGATCGATGCGCTCGGCCCCGACGGGGACTACCGTACCCGCCGTCGGGAGGTCATCTTCAGCACCGCCGGCGCCGCGGTCGCCGAGTTGAGCCTCGTGCCGCCGCTGTATGTTTCGCGCACCCTGGCCGCGCAACGCAAGGTCGCCCCCCTGCCGGTCGGGCGGCGCGCGGAGGCGCTGTCGCAGGCCGCCGGCATCTTCGCGGACGGGGTCGTCGCCGGCCTGGACTTCGAGGCGTACGTCGGGCTGGCCACCCGGATTTCGGGGTTGCCCATCGCGGTGACCCGCGCCGGGGCGCGCAGCGTCGCCGACGCCGTCGGCGGCGCTTTCGACGCGGTCCGGCCGGCCCGGCCGGTGGGCGCGGCGTTCGATTGGCGTGAGGAACCCGCACGTCGCGGTGGCGCGGTGTGGGTGCGGCGCGGGGAGGTCTTCGCCGTGCACGCGGCCGGAAACGGTCCAGGCGTGCACGGCCTGTGGCCGCAGGCGCTCGCGCTCGGCTACCGGGTCGCGGTGCGCCCGTCGCGTCGCGAGCCGCTGACCGCGCACCGGCTGGTACACGCCTTGCGGCAGGCGGGTTTTCGTTCCGAGGACGCCGTCTACCTACCCACCGACCACGCCGGCGCCGACGAGATCATCCGCGCGGCCGACCTCGCCATGGTGTACGGCGGCCAGCAGGTCGTCGACAAGTACGCCGACGACCCGACGGTCATCGTGAACGGCCCGGGGCGCAGCAAGATCCTCATCACCGCCGACCACGATTGGCGCGACCACGTCGACGTGATCGTCGACTCGATCGCCAACCTCGGGGGCATGGCTTGCGTCAACACCACCGCCGTGCTCTGCCAGGGTGACCCCGGCCCGCTGGCGCATGCGATCGCGCAGCGGTTGGCGGCGATCGAGCCGCTGCCCACCGACGACGAGCGTGCGCTGCTACCCACCCGGCGCCTCGATCACGCCCGGGCGCTGGCGGATTACCTGGCGGCCAAGGCCGCCGGATCGACGCCGCTGCTGGGCGCCGACCAGGTGGTGGCCGATCTCGGCGACGGCTTCGCGGCGCTGCGCCCCGCCGTGCACCTGCTGCCCGCGCCCGTCGCGGACACGCTCAACGTCGAGTTGCCCTTTCCCTGCGTGTGGGTTTCGCCATGGTCGGCCGGCGCGGGCGTGGAACCGTTGCGGCACTCGTTGGTGGTCACCGCGATGACCGATGACGAGCGGCTGATCGACGAGCTGCTCGCCGAACCGACGATCGCCAACGTGTATGCCGGGCCCCATCCGACGTGGCACGCGGCGCCCGGCATCCCGCACGACGGGTTCCTGGCGGACGCCCTGATGCGCAACAAGGGCTTCCTCCGGGACCCTCGCTGACGCGCCGGCTCATCCGCCGAGCGACGACCTCAACTAAGCGACGCTCAGCTTCCGAAGCCGCCCCTGCCGCTCGCGACGGTCGAGGCTCCAGCGGTCCCCGCGTCGAGGTGGCTGGAGGCGAAGGCGACGCCCTTGTCGATCATGGCGCCGTCGTCGGCGTAGGTGTTGTGGGCGG
>NZ_LZKH01000189.1:0-644 GCF_001672745.1 Mycobacterium sp. E1386 | reverse complement strand
ACGCATCCCTCGCCGCGCCGGATCGCCCAGCGAGAGTCGCTGGAAATCCAAGCGTACGACGAGGTTTGCTTTCCCGGCCTGGCCGACGAATGGGCGAAGTGGAGCGGCCAGCGCCCCTTTGTCGGGACGCTGACCATGGAGCTGACCACGGATGTCGACGACGAAGTCGCATCGTGGATCGCTGCGGGAACACCGCCGATCTGCTTCGGCTTTGGCAGCACAACGGTCGATTCGCCCGCCGAGACGATCACCATGATCGGCGAGGCCTGCGCGGAGCTGGGCGAGCGGGCGTTAGTGTGCTCTGGCAAAACCGATTTCAGCGGCGGCGCTAATTCGGACCACGTCAAGGTAGTGGGCGCGGTCAATTACGCGGCGGTCTTTCCCGCTTGCCGGGCCGTGGTGCACCACAGCGGCGCGGGCACCACGGCCGCGGGCCTGCGCGCCGGAGTGCCCACATTGAGCCTCTGGAGCATGAGCGATCAAAAGATCTGGGCAGCACAGGTGGATCGGTTGAAAGTCGGTGTCGCCCGCCCGTTTTCCAAAACCACGCGTGAGTCGCTGGTGGCCGACCTGCGCCAGATCCTCTCCCCCGACTACGTCTCGCGCGCCCGCGAGCTGGCCGCTCGAATGACGAAGCCCGCGGA
>NZ_LZKH01000188.1:0-6050 GCF_001672745.1 Mycobacterium sp. E1386 | reverse complement strand
GCTGGCCGGGTAGTTCACCGCGTACGCGTCGACGCTGCGCGAGCCGAGGGCCGGCTGCAGCGCGGCGAGCAGCGCGTCTCCGGCGACCCCGAGACCGGGCGGCTCGGCGGTGCCGCGGGCGAAGATGAGCTGAACGTCGGGACATCCGTCGGCCCGCGCCGGCGCCAGCGGACCGGTGGCGATCGAAAGAGCCGCCACCGCAACGGCGACGGCCAGGCCGGCAATCGGCCACTTACGAAGATTCATGCGGCAGATTTTCACATATTCCGGCGTGTGCCACCGCGCCGCTAAGCTCCCCCACTGTGGCCGAACCCCCGCTCGACCCCGCCGAGCTCGCGCTGCGGGCGGCGCAGGTCATCGGGGAGCGCACCGGCGTGCCCGGGCACGACGTCGCCATCGTGCTCGGATCCGGTTGGCGCCCAGCGGTTTCCGCGCTCGGCTCCCCGGTCGCCGTGCTGCCGCAGGCCGACGTGCCCGGGTTCGCGCCCCCGACCGCCGTCGGGCATACCGGTGAGCTGATCTCGACGCGCATCGGCGAGCGCCGGGTGCTGGTGCTGGTCGGTCGCGTGCACGCCTACGAGGGCCATGATCTGTGCCACGTCGTGCACCCGGTGCGGGCGGCTTGCGCGGCGGGCGCGCGCATCGTCGTGCTCACCAACGCGGCCGGCGGCTTGCGGCCCGACCTGACGGTGGGCCAGCCGGTGCTGATCAGCGATCACCTCAACCTGACCGCGCGTTCGCCGCTGGTCGGACCGCAATTCGTGGACCTGACCGACGCCTACTCGCCGCGGCTGCGGGACCTCGCCCGCCAGGACGACCCGGGACTGGCCGAGGGCGTCTACGCCGGCCTGCCGGGCCCGCATTACGAGACGCCGGCCGAGGTGCGCATGCTGCGGATGCTGGGCGCCGACCTGGTCGGCATGTCGACCGTGCACGAGACCATCGCCGCCAGGGCGGCCGGCGCCGAGGTGCTGGGGGTGTCGCTGGTCACCAATCTGGCCGCCGGGATCAGTGGTGAGCCGCTGAGCCACGCGGAGGTGCTAGCCGCCGGCGCCGCGTCGGCCGGCCGAATGGGCGCGCTGCTGGCCGACGTCGTAGCCCGGTTCTGAGATGACACCCGAGGAATGGATCGCACACGATCCCGACCCGGCGACGGCCGCCGAGCTCGCCGCGTGCGCGCCCGACGAGCTGGCCGCGCGATTCGCCCACCCGCTCCGGTTCGGCACGGCGGGCCTGCGCGGCCCGGTGCGCGGCGGGCCCGACGCCATGAACGTCGCGGTGGTGTCACGCGCCACCTGGGCGGTCGCGCGGGTGCTCGACGGGCGGGGCCTGGCCGGCTCGCCGGTGATCGTCGGGCGCGACTCCCGGCACGGCTCCGCCGTTTTCGCCACCGTCTCCGCCGAAGTGCTTGCCGCCCAAGGCTTCTCGGTCATGCTGCTGCCCGGGCCGGTGCCGACGCCGGTGGTCGCGTTCGCCGTGCGCCACACCGGCGCCGCCGCCGGGATACAGATCACCGCCTCGCACAACCCACGGACCGACAACGGCTACAAGGTCTACACGGACGGCGGCATCCAGATCGTCTCCCCCACCGACCGCGAGATCGAGGCCGCGATGGCCGCCGCTCCCCCGGCCGACGAAATCCACCGGGGTCCGGTGCAACCCGCCGGCACCGACCTGGTCGAGCGCTACATCGCCCGGGCCGCGGCGGTGCGGCGCGGCACCGGTTCGGTGCGGGTGGCCTTGACCCCGCTGCACGGGGTCGGCGGCACCGTGGCCGTGGCAGCGTTGCAACGCGCCGGCGTCGGCCAAATCCACACCGTGGGTGCGCAGTTCGCGCCGGACCCCGACTTTCCGACCGTCGCTTTCCCCAATCCCGAGGAGCCCGGCGCCGCCGACGCGCTGCTGGCTTTGGCCGAAGAGGTCAGGGCCGACGTCGCGATCGCGCTGGATCCCGACGCCGACCGGTGCGCGGTCGGCGTCCCGGCCGGCTCGGGCTGGCGGATGCTGTCCGGTGACGAAACCGGTTGGCTGCTGGGCGATTACATCTTGTCGCGGGTCGCCGATCCGCGAGCGGCGGTGGTGGCCAGCACCGTGGTGTCCTCACGGATGCTGGCGGCCATCGCGCGCCGGTACGGGGCCACCCACGTCGAAACGCTCACCGGCTTCAAGTGGCTGGCGCGCGCCGACGCCGACGTGCTGGGCGGCACGCTGGTGTACGCGTACGAGGAGGCGATCGGGCACTGCGTCGACCCGGACGCCGTGCGCGACAAGGACGGCATCAGCGCCGCGGTGCTGGTGTGCGACCTGGTGGCCGCGCTCAAAGACCGGGGACGTTCGGTTTCCGACGCGCTCGACGAGCTCGCCCGGCACTACGGCGTGCACGACGTCGCGGCGGTGTCGCGCCGCGTCGCCGACGCCGCCGAGGCCGCCGAGGTGATGCGGCGGCTGCGCGAGACGCCACCGGAAACGCTGGCCGGGTTCACCGCGACCGTCACCGACATCGCCGACGCGCTGATCTTCACCGGCGGCGACGACGAAGCGTCGGTCCGGCTGGTGGTGCGGCCCTCCGGGACGGAGCCGAAGCTGAAGTGCTACATCGAGGTTCGCTGCGCGGTCACCGGCGAGCTGGACGACGCCCGGCGGCGGGCCGGGGCGATGCGCGACGAGCTGGTGTCTTCGGCGCAGAGCTGGTAATGGGGCTAGCGCGGCCCGTATTGACGGTCGCCCGCGTCGCCGAGACCCGGCACGATGTAGGCGTTCTCGTTGAGCCCGTCGTCGACCGCCACGGTGAACAGGCGCGCCCTGGGCGCCTTCTTCTCAAGCGCGGCAACGCCTTCGGGCGCGGCCACCGCGCACAACACCGTGACGTCGGTCGCACCGCGATCCAGCAGCAGGCCAACGGTGTGCTGCAAGGACCCGCCGGTGGCCAGCATCGGATCCATGACGAACACCGGCAGGCCGGCCAGCTCGTCGGGCAGCGACTCGAAATATCCAGTCGCCCGGTGGGTTTCCTCGTCGCGGGCCACGCCGACGAAGCCGACCGCGGCCTGCGGCAGGAGCGCGAGCGCCTGGTCCACCATGCCCAGTCCGGCCCGCAACACCGGCACCAGCAGGGGCGGTTTGGCCAGCCGCACTCCCTGCGCCTCGGCCACCGGTGTGCGGATCGGAAAATTCTCTCGGACGGCGTCCCTGGTGGCCTCGTAGATCAGCATCGCGGTCAGATCCCGCAACGCCGCCCGGAAGCCCTCGTTGTCGGTGCGTTCGTCGCGCATCGTCGTCAGCCGGGCGACCGCCAGCGGGTGATCGACAACGCGCACCTCCACGGTGTTTGACCTTATATAACGATCCGGCCGCAGTTCGCTAACGCCCCGCTGAAGCCGCCCGCGTCGCCGCCGGCGACCTGCCCGGTCCGCCCATATGCTCCCGTAGTGCTGAGTGGAATCGCGGATTCAACAGGGTTGACGGGCAGGGCATTTCGCGTCCTTGGGGCACTCGGCGCGCTGGCCCTGGTCGCGCTGGCGGCCAGCCCGCTGACTCCGCGGATAGGCCTGGTGGCAGCGGCCATTCCGCAGCCTGCGCACATCGTGATCGTGGTCGAGGAGAACCGCTCCGAAAACGGCATCATCGGCAACAAGTCGGCGCCCTTCATCACCGCGCTGGCCGCGGGTGGGGCCAACATGGTGCAATCGTTCGCCGAAACGCACCCCAGCGAGCCGAATTACCTGGCGCTGTTCGCCGGCAACACCTTCGGGGTGACCACGGACCAATGCCCCATCAACGGCGGCGCCGCGCCCAACCTGGGTTCCGAATTGCTGGCCGCCGGCTACACATTCGTCGGCTTCGCCGAGGGCCTGCCCGCGGTCGGCTCGCCGGCGTGCAGCGCCGGCAAGTACGCGCGCAAGCACGTGCCCTGGGCCAACTTCACCAACGTGCCGCCGGCGAACTCGCTGCCGTTCTCCGCGTTCCCGATGGGCAACTACGCCAGCCTGCCCACTGTGTCGTTCGTCATCCCCAACAACGACGACAACATGCACGACGGCTCGATCGCTCAGGCCGACACCTGGCTGAACCGGCAGCTGTCGGGCTACGCCAACTGGGCGGCGGCCAACAACAGCCTGCTGATCGTGACGTTCGACGAGGACGATAACGGCAGCCGCAACCAGATCCCCACGATCTTTTACGGCGCCCACATCCGTCCCGGCAATTACAGCGAGCAGATCAACCACTACAGCGTGCTGTCCACGATCGAGCAGATGTACGGGCTGCCCAAAACCGGATACGCGGCCAGCGCGCCACCGATCACCGATATCTGGGGCTAGCCGCTCCCGACGGCAGGGGTGCTCCCCCGCCGTCGCTATTGTGTGCCGCATGGCTGCTGACCTCGTGCCCATCCGCCTGAGCCTGTCCGACGGCGACCGCTACACCGTGTGGGCGCCCCGCTGGCGCGACGCCGGCGACGAGTGGGAGGCGTTCCTGGGCAAGGACGAGGACCTGTACGTCTTCTCCTCGGTCGCCGACCTGGTCGCGTTCGTGCGCTCCGACACCGACAACGACCTGGCCGACCACCCCGCGTGGAAGGACCTGACCGCGGCGCACGCGCACAAGTTCTCGCCCGCCGACGACAAGCAGTTCGATCTGGTCGCGGTCGAGGAGCTGGTGTCGGAGAAGCCGACCGAGGAGTCGGTGACCGGGCTGGCCCGCACGCTGGCGCTGGTCTCGTCCATCGGGTCGGTGTGCGAGCTCGCGGCGGTGTCGAAGTTCTTCAACGGCAATCCCACGCTGGGCACCGTGTCCGGCGGGATCGACCACTTCAGCGGCAAGGCCGGCCTCAAGCGCTGGAACGCGCTCGGCGAGATCATCGCGCGCAGCTGGGACGACGTGCTCAGCGCGATCGAGGACATCGTCACCACCCCCGAGGTGGACACCAAGCTGTCGGCCAAGGCCGCCGACGAGCTGGCCGAAGAGCCCGAGGAAGAGGAAGAGGCGGAAGACACCGAGGCCGACGAGGAGGCCGACGCCGAGGCCGACGAGCCCGTGGAGGCCGACGCCGAGGAGCCCCGCGCGGCCGGTGACACCGTAATCCTGGGCAGCGACGAGGATTTCTGGCAGCAGGTCGGCATCGATCCGATTCGGATCATGACGAGTTCAGGCACCTTCTACACCCTGCGGTGCTACCTCGACGACCGCCCGATCTTCCTGGGCCGCAACGGGCGCATCAGCGTGTTCACCTCCGAACGGGCGCTGGCCCGTTATCTCGCCGACGAGCACGACCACGACCTGGCCGACCTGAGCACCTACGACGACATCCGCACCGCCGCCACCGACGGTTCGCTGGAAGTCAAGGTCACCGAGGACAACGTCTACGTGCTCAGCGGGCTGGCCGACGACATCGCCGACGGGCCGGACGCGGTGGACCGCGACCAGCTGGACCTGGCCGTCGAACTGCTCCGCGACATCGGCGACTACTCCGAGGAGGGCACGGTCGACAAGGCGCTGGAGACGGGCCGCCCGCTGGGCAAGCTGGTGGCCTACGTGGTCGAGCCCGGCTCGGTCGGCAAGCCCTCGGCGCCGTACGCCGCGGCGGTGCGGGAATGGGAGAAGTTGGAGCAATTCGTCGACGGGCGGCTCAGGCGCGAATAGCCCCCGTTTGACGGCCCGGAGAGTCTCCTCTTTACTGGCGGGTGTCGCTTCCCGGGATCGGCCCGTTACCGCTCTACGGCTTCCAGCGCCCGGGCATGCTGTTGTTCGGTTTGCTACCGCTGGCCTTGCTCGCCGTCTACGTCCTGGTCCAGGCGCGTCGCCGACGCCGGTTGCGCCGGTTCACCGAGGCGAGCGTGCCCCAGTCGCCGACGCGGCACATCCCGATCGCCGTCGCGCTGCTCAGCCTGGTCCTGCTGACCATCGCGCTGGCCACCCCGACCCACGACATGCGCATCCCGCGCAACCGCGCCGTCGTCGTCCTGGTCATCGACATGTCGCAGTCCATGCGGGCCACCGACGTCGCACCGAATCGGCTCAAGGCGGCCGAGGAGGCGGCCAGCCAGTTCGCC
>NZ_LZKH01000187.1:0-2662 GCF_001672745.1 Mycobacterium sp. E1386 | reverse complement strand
CCGCTCCGAGCGCTCCGACCAGGGCCCCGGCCACCAGGGCGTTTGTCGCCCTCGAACGTGGCTTCGGGGTCGAGGAGTCCGCACTCTCGACGGGCTCGGACAGCGAACCGTCCTCGATCTCGGGGTCGCCCAGCGGGCTCGACGCCCACGCCTCGGCGACGGTCAGATCGTCGTATGGGTCGGCGGCGAAGGTCGTCGACTGGAAGCCTTCGATGGTGCTCATGGCGTGTTCCTCAAACTGTGGTCGCGACCCCCGGTGGGTCGCCGTCACAGGTAGGAGCACCCAGCCCCGGCGGCGCGGACACTTTTTTCGGAACCTCTTCTCCGCGACCCCCACGCGCGTTCTTCGCGTCAGGCCGAATATGCGGCGAATACCTCATGCGCCGAGGCGGTGCGCTGGCGCACAGTAGTTGGCGAGCGCTCGGGAATGGGACGCGAAAGGACTGCCGTGTCATTGTTGAGAACCTTGAAGGCGGCGCGGGCCGAGGCACGGCGCGCCAGAGACACCGAGTTCGCCCGCCTGGTCGCATTGCCGCCGACGGAGGAGCTGGCCGCGCAACTCATGGCCGCATTCGGACCCGACGGGCCTAAGCGCGGCAAACCGCTGACCCAGTACGACTTCATCAAATGGGTGCTGCGCCGGGCGGAGTTCACCTCCCGCGGCCAGCGAGCCATGAGCTTCAAGAAGCTGGTCGCGCCCGTGCGCGAGGCCCTGCAGGTGTTGGAGCACAGCGAACTGGTCTACCTGAGCGTCGGGGGCGAGGGAAAGCCCGACAACTGGCATCCCACCAATCGGGGAATGGTAGCGCTGGACGAAGGGTATGACGCTGTCGCGCAATGCATCTCAGCCCGACGGTTTCGGCAAGACGAGACCCGGTGAGACGGGGGGCCGGCGCCACCGAGGCCGAATTGTTGGGATCGGGAGCGCGGCCGGGACGGTTCGCTGGCATACCGATGCAGAACATCGCCTGAGGGCACCCGCGAAAGGAACGACCATGAAGTTCAGGGCCCGCGCGCAGCACGACCCGGCGCTCAACCAGCAGGCCGCCGCCGTGGCGGCGGAAATCCTGCGTCAACCGGTTGAGGCGGCCACGCGATGCGAGCAGACGTCGACCAAAGCCATGCAGATGTATCCGTCGGCCGGGGGCGAGGTGAATTGGCGAAGCGTGCCTAACGGCACCGGCCTACCGAAGAGTTTCATCCTGGCCGTCACCGCGTCTGGCGTCTACGCGCTCGAAGACAAGCAGCACCGCGGAGTCCTGGTGGCCGGCAACGTGCTCAAGGCGTGGGATCGCTCGGGCTTTCGGGCCCAGGCCGGCAACGACGTGTCGGCCAGGGCGCGCGGGCTGCCCGACGACCGGCAGATCATCACGCTGTGGCTGCCGATCGACGGCGACAGCGGCCGGGTGGCGCAGCAGATCGCCGCGCAGCGGGCGGCTTCCGGCCAGCGCATCCCGGGCCTGCCGCATGCCTTCGTCATCGCCAAGGACGAGGCGGGCCAACGCATCGTCGACGCGCTGGGCGCGGCGCCGGCGCCGCAAGGTGCCGGGCCGAACATCGTCATCGGCGGCCGGCGGCTCGAAGACATCGTCGCGGGCGCCGCGCCGCAACGCCCGGCCGCCGAGCGCCTGCGGGAGCTCGAGGAGCTGCGTGCGGCCGGGGCGATCACCGATGCCGATTACACCCGCAAGCGGGCCGAGATCATCGCGGCGATCTGAGTCGCGAGGGCCGGTGGGCGCGGCCCGGGGGCGCCGGCCGACCGCGGCACGTCGCGCACCGTTGCGCGGCGCGCGGGGTCAACCCCGGCTAAGCTCTAGCGCATTCGCGCTGATGACGGTTTGCTGACGACCGCAGTGGGTGTGCCCGATCCGCGGTTGGCCCCGGCGGTCTTCCCTCTGAAGCGCGGGCCTGGACGTTTGCCCGCGGCGCCTTCGCGCAGGCCGCGGGTAGCTGCACCGGAGGGGACGGCGGGCTTTGGGATCGGATGAGCTGATCGAGCGCGACGCGGTGCTCAGGGAGCTGGCAGGGCTCAGACGCGCGGCGGCCGGCGGCAGCGGACGCGTGGTCTTGCTGCGCGGCGAGGCGGGCGCGGGTAAGACCTCCGTCATCGCGCGGTTCGTCGCCAGGCTGGGCGACTCGGCGGCGGTGTTGGAGGGCTGGTGCGATCCGTTGAGCGCGCCGCGCCCGCTGGGCCCGTTACTGGACATGTTGGCCGGCACGGCATATGCGCCGGCGGAGGCGATGCGTGCCGCCGTCGACACGGGCGACACCGAATCGGTGTATGCGCGGTTGCTCGCGCTCTTCGCCTGCGGCGGCCCGTGGGTGTGCGTGATCGAAGACGCCCACTGGGCCGACGGCGCCACGCTTGACCTGCTGCGCTTCCTGTCCCGCCGGATCGCCGCGCTGCCCGTGCTGTTGCTTGTTTCCTATCGCCACGACGAGATCGGCGAAGACCATCCCCTGGCCGTGCTGCTGGGCGACCTGGCGACGTCGAAGGCGGTGAGCCGGATATCGCTGGCCCCGCTGAGCGCGGCCGGGGTGGCCCAGCTGGCCGCGGGCACCGGCATCAACGCCGCCGCACTGCACCGGCTCACCGGTGGAAACCCGTTCTACGTGACCGAGGTGCTGGCCGCCGGCTCGGACGTCTTCGCCGTCGATGCGT
>NZ_LZKH01000186.1:0-4958 GCF_001672745.1 Mycobacterium sp. E1386 | reverse complement strand
GCGGTGATGACCAATTCGGGTGACTTGTCCAGCAACACCGCGACCCGGTCCTCGGTGCCGATGCCCTGCTCGATCAGCCAGTGCGCCAAGCGGTTCGACTCTTCGTCGACCTCCCGGTAGGTGTACTCGCGGCCCTCGTAGACCACGGCGACGGCATCGGGTGACAGCGCCGCACGACGGGTGACCAGCGCGGGCAAGGTGGAGGCCGGGGTATCGAACTCGGCACCGGTCGATGCCCAGCGCAACCACTCGGCGTCGTCGGTGTCCATCAGCGTGCACGCCGACAGCGCTGTGTCGGGGTCCGCCAGGGCGCTGTCGAGCAGCACCGCGTAGTGCCGCAGCAGCTGCTCCACCAGCCGGTGATCCAGCACCTCGACCAGGTACTCGGCTTCGACCAGCCCACCGTTCGCACGATCCAGCTCGATCATGAAGCTCAGTGGCAGCTGGTTGAAATGACCGCGCAACTCCCCTCGCTCACACCGCACCCCGGGCGGGCAGAAGCCGGCTCCATCGGGCTCGCGCTGCCCGAAGCTCACCCGGGTCATCCGGTCGGCGCCATGCCGGCGATCGGGATTGGACTCGCGTACCAGCCAGTCCAAGTCGGCACGCGAATGGGCGAAGGCGCCAACCGCGCTGTCCCGGGTTTGGACCAGCAGCTGCCGGAACGTCTGGCGCGGCTCCGGTCGCATCCGGATCACCACGGTGTTGCCGTAGTAACCGATGGCCGATTCCGTCCCGATGCCGCGGTTGAGCACGGGCGCGGCGATCAGGAAGTCCGTTGACTGGGTGTAGCGATGCACCAGCGCGGCGAAGGCGGCCATCAGGACCATGTACGGGGTGGCGCCGCTCTCGCGCGCCAGCGCCGCGGCCCGATCGACGGTGGCCGCCGGCAACCGCGTAGTAGCGCGTTGGGCACGCCAGGTGCTTGGCACCACCGAACCGTTGGGGCCCGGAAGCTCAAGCGGCTCGGGCAGATTCGCCATCAGGGGCCGCCAGTATGCGAAGTCCGCGGCATGATCCGCGGCTTCGTCCGGCGGAGGCGCAGTTATCGCGGGTTCGCTGCCGAATCCGAACGGATCGGTATACGCGCGAGTCAGGTCGGCGAAAAACGGTGTCCACGAGGCGTCGTCCCAGGCGATGTGATGGGCGGTGACCAACAGCATCAGCTCGTCGGCGGACAAGCGGGCCGCGGTGACCCGCAGCGGCGAATCCTTGACCAGGTCGAAGGGCCGGCGGAAATCGCGCTGCGCCAGCACATCCAGCCGCAACCGCCGGGCCTGGTCGGTCAGGCCCGACAGGTCGTGTTCGGCCCACTCGGGCCGCAACTCCTCGTGGATGACCGGATACGGGTCGCCGTCCGGTCCGGTGTCGTACGTCGTGTGCAGTACCGAGTGCCGCGCCGCCACGGCGTCGACCGCGCTGCGCAATCGGTCGATGTCCACCGTGCCGGTCACGCGATAGGAGACACAGACGTTGAGCAGCGCGCTGTCGGGGTCCACCGACTGCACGAACCACATCCGGTGCTGGCCGACGGACATGCGCGGCTGGTCGTAGGTGGCCACGGGTGCCGAGACGCCGGGACTGGCCAGGCCGCGTTCGGCGATCTTGCGGCGCAACAATTCCAGACGTTCGTCATCGAGACGGGCGCCGGCTCCGGTGGTGTCCGTCACGCTGGGAGTCCAACCTTTCTGGTTTCGCGATCGTCGAGCGTTGCGCCGTCGCGCAGCGCATCGATCATTTCGTTGAGGGTGATCCCGCCGAGCATGCGAGCGACCGGGACGGAGCTTCCGACCGTCCGGCGCAGCCGCTTACGCAGATCGAGCGCGAGCAACGAGTCCACTCCCAGGTCGATGAGCGGTGCGCTCGGGTCGATCGATACCGAATCGTCCAGGTGCAATGTCGCGGCGAGTTCGGTGCGCACCACCTCGGCCAGTGGCTTGGCGCCGGAGGCGTCCGCTGCCCCGTCGTCGCCTCGTTGTGTGTCGAACGGCATTGGCATGCCCTGGCTTTCGAAGAACACCGCGAGCCGGTCGAGGTCGGCGTCGAAGATCAACGGATCGCCGTCGTATCGGCACAGGCCCGCCTCGATCGCCGGGTCAGGAGCCATCGCCACCAGGCCGGAGCGTTGGGTGCGGGTGATTTCGTCGCCCGTGACCACGCCGGCGGCCTGCCAGAGCCCCCACCGGATCGCCACGCTGTCGCGACCCCGGGCGCGCAGCTGAGCGACCAACACGTCGAGCATCCGGTTGGAGGCGGCGTAAGCCGCGTGGCCGTAACCGCCCCACACGCCGAACACCGACGAGCAGGCCAGGATCCGGCAATCGGGCCGCAGCGGCCACACTTCGGCCAGCAGCGCCAGGCCGCGGACCTTCGCCGCGCACACCGCCGCCACGCCGGCTCCGGTCAGCTCGGAACGCGGCCGGGCCTCGGCGATGCCCGCGGTGTGGATCAGCAGCGACGCGCCGTTTCCCGCGTGCGCGGCGGCGGCCGCCGCCAGGGCGGCCGGGTCGGTGATATCGCACCGCGTGGCGCGCACCTCGGTGGCGTGGTTCGCGGTGAGCCGGCGCAGCGTGTCTTCATCGATACCGTTGCGGCTCAACAGCGTGACCGTCCGTGCGCCGCGCTCGATGCAGTACCGCGCATACTGCAGGCCGATGGCTCCGCTGCCGCCGGTGATCACCACGTTGTCCAGCGCGTCGGCGTCCAGCGGCCGCTTGGTCGCCGAATCGCGGCACTTCCGGAAGGTGCGCACGTAGTGTTCCGTCGATTCGCGGCCCCGCAGCGCCACCTCCGCCGGCTCACCGAGCAGCGCGTCGACGGCGGCGCGGGCCGTGCCGGCATCGACATCTCGGCCGGGCAGGTCGAGATGTCCGAAGGCCTGGTCGGTGAATTCGAAGCCGACGCTGCGGTGCATCGCGGCCAGCGCCGCCTGTGCCGGGGACGCATCGGCGTCGTCCGCATCGATGGTTTCGGCGCGGGCGGTCAGCAACCAGACGGCCCGGCATCGCGGGCCGATCAGGGCGGCGTAGTCGGGTAGGCCCGCGTCCGCCCGCGCGGCGATCTGCTCGATCGCCGCGGTGGCGTCGGGCTCGTCGAGTTCGGGCGCGATGATCGCGAGGATCTCCGCGGCGTCCGGCGACACCGCCCGGCAATCGCCCCGCGCCGCAACGGCATCCACCAGCAACCGGACCAACGCGCCGTCCGTGGCATCGACGGCGACAACGCCGATGTCCGCCCCCGCCGCGCCCGGTCGCGTCTCGTGGCGCCAATCCTCAGCGGCGACGGTGAGCGCCGGGACCTCGCCGGCGTCGATCAGCGGTTCGGGCGCCGCCCACAGGTGTACCGCCCGCATCGGCGCATTCGGGAATCCGCGCAACGGCGGCCGGATACCGCCGGGAATCGCGTTGGTCCAGTGGCAGCCCGGGTCGGCCGCGGCCACGGTGGCGATGTTCGACGCCAGCGTGTCGGTGATGGCCCGTTCGCGATGACCCGAGCCGACGGCCACCGTCGTCCGCTCGTCGATCAGGTCCGCGAGCGGATACAGCAACGCGGGATGCGCGGACAACTCGACGAACGCCGTGGCGCCGAGCCGTTGGGCCGTCGCCACCGCCCGGTCGAAACGCACGGTGTTACAGAGGTTGTCATACCAGTACCGAGAGAAGTCCACCTCGCAGCCGGCCTCCGCCCCGAAGGTCGAGCCGACGAACCGCACCGGACTGTCCCGGAACGCCGAGCGGGGAACCAGCTCGGCCAGGGCGGTGCGCAGCGGCCGCAGCACGCTGGTGTGGCCCGGATAGTCCACCGTCAGTTGGTGGGTGAAGACGCCGCGTTGCCGGGCCAGGCACACGGCGGCCGCGACTGCGTCATGGTCTCCGGACACCACGGTCGACGAGGGCCCGTTGACCGCCGAAACCTCGAGCCAGCCCGCGGTTTCGCCGATCAGGGACTGCGCCTCGTCCACGCCGGCGCCGAGCACCGCCATGGCGTAGCGACCGGCCAATTGGCCGACGATCGTGGCGCGGGCCCCGACCAACGCGACCGCGTCCGGCAGTGTCACCGTTTCGGCCACGTACGCCGCCGCGACCTCGCCGAGGCTGTGGCCGACGGTGATCGCGGGGAGCACGCCGTGGAATCGCCATTCGTGGGCCAGGCTGACCGCGTGGGTGAACTGCGCTCCCTGGATTTCGGTGCGCGACCAGTTCTTGTCGAGTTCCCCGGTCAGGTAGGGCAACGGTGAGGGCAGCCCGGCGGCGCGGAACGCCCGGTCGCATCGGTCGGCCTCGGCCCGGTAGGCCGGAAGTCGTTGGTATGCCTCGGCGCCCATCGACTGCCATTGATTGCCCTGGCCGGGAAACACGAAGGCGACGCACGGCGCAAGGTTGCTCGAGGATTGAGTGACCAGCGGGTGCTCCTCGCCGCGGACGAGCGCGGTCAGGCCGGCGACCAGCTCGGCGCGGCCGGCCGCCCGAACCACCGCGCGGTGCCGCCGCACCCGGCGAAGCCGCAGCAGCGTGGACGCCACCGCCGCGGTGTCCGCGTCCGCGCCCGTCCCGCCCAGGTAGTCCAGTATCGCCCGGGCGTCCAGGCCGATCAGCTCTTCGTCGTGCGACGAGAGCAGCACGGGTACGCGGCCGTCGGGCAAAGGGGAGGTCAGCATCACGCGACCTCGGGGAGCGCGACGATCACGTGCGCGTTGGTCCCGGCGATGCCGAACGCCGACGTCGCCGCGATCCGCCGGCCGCCGGCGGCGGCCCACGGGGTCAGCGAATTCGCCAAGCGCAAACCCTGGCTGTCCCAATCTATTTCCGGACTTGCCTCTGCGGCATGCAGGGTCGGTGGGATCGCCCCGTGCTCGGCGGCGACGATAACCTTCGCCAGCCCGAGCGCACCGCTGGCGGCCAGCGCGTGGCCGACGTTGGATTTGACCGAGCCAAGCAGGGGGCCGGCACCGGACGTCG
>NZ_LZKH01000185.1:0-26216 GCF_001672745.1 Mycobacterium sp. E1386 | reverse complement strand
CGTCCTCAGCCATCGCCGCACCCGCGCGGGGGACGCACACGCCGCCGGGCAGCGCCCGGCCGGCATCAGGCTCGGCATGCCCGCCGTCGGACCGCCCGCCGGCCCGACCGAACCCCTTGGATGTGCCCGATGAACGAAGAACACCCCGACCTCGACGCCCTGCGCACCGAAATCGAGGCCGCCGAGCGCCGCGTGGCGCGTGGATTCGACCCGGGCCCACGGGGTTTCGTCGTGGCCATCCTGGTCTTCGTGCTGCTGGGATCGTTCATCCTGCCGCACACCGGCGCGGTGCGCGGCTGGGACGTGTTGTTCAGCAGCCACGGGGCCGGCGCGGCCGCGGTGGCGCTGCCGTCGCGGGTGTTCGCCTGGCTGACGCTGGTGTTCGGCGTCGGCTTCTCGATGCTGGCGTTGGTCACCCGGCGCTGGGCGCTGGCCTGGATCGCGCTGGCGGGTTCGGCGCTCGCCGGCGCGGCGGGACTGTTGGCCATCTGGTCGCGCCAGACGGTGGCCGCGGGGCATCCGGGCCCGGGGCTGGGGCTGATCGTGGCCTGGATCATCGTCCTCACGCTGATCTACCAATGGGCCCGGGTGGTGTGGTCGCGCACCATCGTGCAACTCGCGGCCGAGGAGCAGCGGCGCCGCGTCGCGGCGCAGCAGCAGTCGATGACGCTGCTCGACAGCCTGGACGACGGGCCCGACGCCCCGAACCGCCGGGGACAGCCGAACGGCGCGGCCCCCGGGGAGCCCGAAGCCTAGGGCTTGCGGGTCAACGCCTCGGCGGCCGCCTGCGCCCACTGCCGCCACTGCTCGGCGTTGGCCTTGGCCTCTTCGGCCTCCTTGGTACGGCCCGCAGCCGCGGCCTTCTGGGCTTGTTGCTCGTATTGTTCGGCGCGGGTGCGGAACTGCTCGGCGCGGGCCTGCGCCTGCGGGTCCGACCAATCGGCCTCGCCCGCATCGCGCACCTTCTTCTCGATGGCGCGCAGCCGGCGCTCCAATTCGGCGGACCGCTCCCGCGGCACCTTGCCGATCGCGTCCCACTTGTCGGCGATCGACCGCAGCGCCGCCCTGGCCGCGTCGTGGTTGCTCGTGTCGATCTTCTCCGCCTCGGCCAGCAGCGCCTCCTTGGCGGTGGCATTGGCCCGCAGCTCGGCGTCCTTCTCCGCCGTCGCCGCGTTGCGGGCCGCGAAGAAGACGTCCTGGGCCGCCTTGAACCGCCGCCACAGGGCGTCGTCGACGTCCCGGGCCGCCCGGCCCGCCGCCTTCCACTCCGTGAGCAGCTTGCGGAATTCCGCGCTGGTTGCGGTCCAGTCCGTCGAATCGGACAACTCCTCGGCGCGCTCGCACAGCCGCTCCTTGGCTTGCCGGACTCCCACCCGTTCGCGGTCCAGTTCGGCGAAATGCGATCCCCGCCGCCGGTTGAAGGCCTCCCGGGCCGCCGAATAGCGCTTCCACAGCGCATCGTCGACCTTGCGGTCGAGGCCGTTGATGGTCTTCCACTCGTCGAGGATGGCCCGCAGCCGGTCGCCGGCCGCCTTCCACTGCGTCGAGTTGGCGCCCAACTCCTCGGCCTCGGCGGCAAGCGCCTCCTTGCGCGCGGTCTGGGTGGCGCGATGCTCGTCGCGGCGGGAACGCTCCTGCGCGACGGTGGTCTCGACCTGGTCGATGAGGCTGGTGAGCCGGCGGGCGAGCGCGTCGATGTCGCCCAGCACGGACGCCGTCGGCAACGTTTCGGCCAGTTCTGTGGCGTGGGCTTTGATCTTGCGGGCGTCACCGGTTCCGGCCGCCAGCCGCTCCTCCATGAGCGTGACCTCGGTGCTCAGGTCGTCGAAGCGGCGGCCGAAGTGGGCGAAGGCGGCTTCTCGGTCGCCGGCCTGCCAGGAGCCGACGATGCGCTCGCCGGCGGCGGTGATCAGCCACACCGTGCCGTCGTCGTCGACCCGCCCGAACTGATGCGGATCGCTGCGCGGGGGCGCCGGTATGACCGGTATGGGGTGGGTGGTGGGCCGCGGCCCCGGACCGGACGGCCGGGGCCCGGGACGTGGTCCAGGGCGTGGCACCGGGCGCGAAACCGGTTGGGCCACCGGGTCGGCCAGGTCTTCGCCGTGTGGTTCGTCAGCCGTCATGCGCTCGTCACCTACCCTTCGCGCGGTCGGTATCCCGCGCACCTGCCGCGCGTAGCGGCACCGTCTGCTGCGGCCGTGGGCCGGCCTTATCGGCTCTCCCAACAGCTGCTTAACAGTATTCAAGCAGCTTGGCGGCCCATGCGCCGCCACCCTTGTTCTTCTCGTTCGGGATGCGTCCGCCCGGACGCAACGGGTATGAAGTTGTCCGTACCCCGACTCCGACGGAGAAACCATGGCCAAGACGGACCTCGCCGCGTTGCTGGCGTTGGCGTCCGCGCTCTGCGTGGCGATCGGCGACGTCCTGCAGCAGCGCGCGACGCACCGGATCACCGACACGTCGGTCGGGCAGTTCGAACTCGCCCGCAGGCTGCTGGGGAACCGGCGGTGGCGGTGGGGCGCCCTGATGCTGGTCGTCAGCATCGTGCTGCAGGCGGCCGCGCTGGACCAGGGTTCGGTGCTGCTGGTCCAGGCGTTGCTGGTGCTGTCCCTGCTGTTCGCGTTGCCTATCAGCGCGAGGCTGGCCGATCGCGCCGTCACCGTCCGGGAGTGGACCTGGGCCGTCGTTCTGACCGCCGCGGTGACCGTGATCGTGACGGTCGGCAACCCGCAGGCGGGCCGTTCGACCGCGTCGCTGCGGACGTGGGCCGTCGTGGCGGCGGTGCTGGTGCCGCTGCTGGTCGGCTGCGTGGTGGCCGCCCGGATTTGGGGTGGCGCCCTGGCCGCGGCGCTGCTCGCCTTCGTCTCCGGGTCGCTGTGGGCCGTCTTCGCGGTGCTCGCCAAGGGCGTCGTCCATCGGTTCGGCGACGGCGGTTGGGCCGTGGTCCGGACACCCGAGCTGTACGCCTGGCTGCTGGTCGCGCTGGCGGGCTTCGCCTTGGAGCAGTCGGCCTTTCGGGCCGGCTCGTTGACCGCGTCGATGCCGACGCTGGAGGTGTCCCAACCGGTCGTGTCGGCCCTGCTGGGCGTCGTCGTCCTCGGCGAGACTCTCGGCACCGGCCGCGCCGGAATGCTGGCGCTGGCGGTGGCGGCGCTGGTGATGACGGCCGCCACGGTCGAACTCGCCCGCGTCGACGCCTCCGCGACGCGCGACCGGGTCCGGGCGCGGCTCGGGGATACCGCCGCGCAACCGGCGTAGCCGCCCGAGGTGTAACCGAATCGCCGCGGTTTCCACAGGCGGCCCTTAGGTTCATGACGTATCAACAGTTGAGTGAACCGGTCGGGCAGCCGCGACGTGGTCGACGTCATACAGTCGTTGTTGAACTGATCGCAAATTTTGGGTGTATTTCCCCGCACCCCAGGGAAAGCTGGTCGGGGCTTAGTCGTGAGGTGAGGGGTCGCTCATGTCGAAGGTTGATGTCGCCGCGCTGATAGCGCTGTGCGCGGCGTTGGCGTCCGCGGTCGGCGACGTAATCCGTCAGCGCTCGGCGCAGGAGATCACGGACAAAGAGGTCGGCCACCTGGAGCTGTTCCGCATGTCGTTGCGGGACACGCGGTGGTGGCTGGGCGGCCTGGCCGCGATCGTCAACTACAGCCTGCAGGCCGGGGCCCTGGCGTGGGGCTCGGTGGTGTTGGTGACCGCGCTCCAGGTGACGGCGTTGCTGTTCGCCCTGCCGATCTACGCCCGGCTGACCAAGCGCCGGGTGACGCGCTGGGAGTGGGTCTGGGCGGTCGTCCTGGCCGGCGCCCTGGCGGTGGTCATCATCGTCGGCGACCCGGCGTCCGGCCATCAGCGCGCACCGGTCGGGACGTGGGCCGTGGTGGCCGCCGTGATGGTGCCGCTGCTGGTGGCGTGTGTGGTGGCCGCGCGGATCTGGTCGGGCAGCCCCTTTGCCGCCGCGCTGCTCGCGGTGGTGGCGGGTTCGGCGCTGGCGTTGTTCGCGGTGCTCACGAAGGGCATCGTCGAGGTGGGCGAGGACGGCCCGTTGGCCGTGCTGAGCGCCCCCGAGTTCGTGCCGTGGCTACTTCTGGCCCTGACCGGGATGATCTTCCAGCAGTCGGCGTTCCGCGCCGGCGCGCTCACGGCCTCGATGCCGACGATGACCGTCGCGAAGCCCGTCGTGGCCGGGTTGCTCGGCATCTTCGTGCTCGGTGAAACACTGAATGCCGACGGGCCCAAGGTCTTCGTCCTGTTCGCGGCGGTGGCGGTGGTCATCGTGGCAACGGTCGCGCTGGCCCGCGGCGAGGCCGCGACGATGGTCGCGGAGGTTGGCCGCGACGACGCAAGCCTCATGGAGGACGGGTGGTCGCCCGCGGAGGGCGAGGCCGACCCTTTTAGCACCGGCCCGGTGGTCGCGGTAGCGGAGGCCTGAGCGCACGCGTCGGTGAACCATTAGTTTGGTGGCGTGCTCAGCGGGATTGCCATCGTTCCCTCGGCTCCGCTGCTGGTGCCCGAGCTCGCCGGAGCGGCCGCCGCGGAGGTGACCGACCTGACGGCCGCGGTGCTGGCGGCGGCGGCCCTGTTGCCCGCGCGCTGGACCGTCATCGGGACCGCCGGGCGCGACGATGTTTTCGGCCCCGACACGGCCGGCTCATTCGGGGGTTTCGGCGTCGACGCGCGGGTCGGATTTTCCCCGCACGCCCCCTCCGGGGTGCCCGCCGACCTGCCCGTGTGCGCGTTGCTGGCCGGCTGGGTCCGGGGCCAGGCCCGGCCCGATGCGACCGCGCAGGCCCGCGTGTACTCCACCGACCACGACGCCGAAACCGCGCTGGCCCGGGGGCGACGTCTGCGCGCCGACATCGACCGATCACCCGAGCCGATCGGCGTGCTGGTCGTGGCCGACGGCGCGAACACCCTGACGCCGGCCGCACCCGGCGGATTCGACCCGGGCAACGCCGGCGCGCAGGCCGCCCTCGACGACGCGCTGGCAACCGGCGACATCGCCGCCCTGGCGCGGCTGCCGCGGCAGATCCTGGGCCGGGTCGCCTTTCAGGTGCTGGCCGGCCTGGCCGAACCCGGGCCGCGGTCGGCCAAGGAGCTGTACCGGGGTGCCCCCTTCGGCGTGGGCTACTTCGCCGGCGCCTGGCAGCTCTGAGGTGGCCGTGCGACCACTGGCGATCATCGGCCCCACCGGAACCGGTAAGTCGCAGCTGGCGCTCGACTTTGCAGAACGGCTCGAGGGTGCCGCCGAAATCTTGAACGCCGACGCGATGCAGCTCTATCGCGGAATGGACATCGGCACGGCCAAGCTTCCCGTCGACCAACGCCGCGGGATCCCGCATCACCAGCTCGACGTCCTGGACGTCACCGAGACCGCGACCGTCGCCCGCTACCAGCGCGCGGCCGCGGCCGACGTCGAGGCGATCGCCGCCCGCGGCGCCGTGCCCATCATCGTGGGCGGGTCGATGCTCTACATCCAGTCGCTGCTCGATGACTGGTCGTTCCCGGCGACCGACCCCGCCGTGCGGGCGCGCTGGGAACGGCGGCTGGCCGAGGTCGGGGTCGGCGGGTTGCACGCCGAGCTGGCCCGGCGCGACCCCGCCGCCGCGGCGGCCATCCTGCCCACCGACGCGCGGCGCACCGTGCGGGCGCTCGAAGTGGTCGAGCTCACCGGCCGGCCGTTCGCCGCGTCCGCACCACGCATCGGCCCGGCGAGGTGGGACGCCGCCATCGTCGGACTGGATTGCGAGACAACGCTTCTGGACGAGCGGTTGGCCCGTCGCACCGACGCCATGTTCGACCAGGGCCTGGTCGGCGAGGTGAGCGCGCTGCTCGGCGAGGGCCTGCGTGACGGGGTCACCGCGTCGCGCGCCCTCGGCTACGCCCAGGTGATCGAGGCGCTCGACGCCGGGGGCAGCGCCGAGCGACTGCGCGACGCGCGGGAACAGACCTACGTGGGCACCCGGCGTTACGTGCGACGGCAGCGGTCGTGGTTCCGCCGCGACCACCGGGTCCACTGGCTGGACGCCGCGGATGGCGCGCGGTTGGTCGACGAAGCGCTGCGAGTCTGGGGCCACGTATCCTGAGCAGGTGATTTTCGCAAAGGGCCACGGCACCGAGAACGACTTCGTGGTGCTCCCGGACGCGGAGGCCACGCTCGAGCTCACCGCGGCCCGGGTGGCCGCCTTGTGCGACCGGCGGCGCGGGCTGGGCGCCGACGGGGTGCTGCGGGTGACCACCGCCGGCGCCGCCCTCTCGGCCGGCGTGCTCGACCGGCTGCCCGACGGCGTGGGCTCGGCCGACTGGTACATGGACTACCGCAACGCCGACGGCTCCGTCGCCCAGATGTGCGGCAACGGCGTCCGGGTGTTCGCGCACTACCTGCGGGCCAGCGGGATGGAGTCCCGGGACGAGTTCGTGGTCGGGTCGCAGGCCGGCCCCCGACCGGTCACCGTGCACCGGGTCGACGCCACGTATGCCGACGTCACCGTCGACATGGGCAAGGCGAACACGCTGGGCCCGGGCGAGGCGACGGTCGGCGGCCACCGGTTCTCCGGCCTGGCGGTCGACGTGGGCAATCCCCACCTGGCGTGTGTGGATCCCGACCTGACCGCCGAGCGGCTGGCAAGGCTGGACGTCGCGGCGCCGGTCAGCTTCGACCACGCCCAGTTCCCGGAGGGGGTCAACATCGAAGTTCTCACGGCACCGGCCGGCGGCGCGGTGCGGATGCGCGTGCACGAGCGGGGCGTGGGCGAGACCCGCTCGTGCGGCACCGGCACGGTCGCGGCCACGGTGGCCGCGCTGGCCGCCGGCGGGGCGGACACCGGCACACTGACGGTGCGGGTGCCGGGCGGCGATGTCGTCGTCACCATCACCGACGCCACCAGCTACCTGAGGGGCCCGTCGGTGTTGGTGGCACACGGGGAGATCAGCGGGGAATGGTGGGAAGCGCAGCGACGTTAATTCGAGTGCACGACGCCGATCCGCCGTGCATCATCTTGTATTGCCTATGACACATCCTGAATTCTCCAATCCCGCTGTGCCGGAGCCGAGCACCGGCGAACTCGCCCTGGAAGAACGGTCGGCGCTGCGCCGCGTCGCCGGTCTATCCACCGAACTCGCCGACGTAACCGAAGTCGAGTACCGCCAGCTGCGGCTGGAGCGCGTGGTCCTGGTCGGCGTGTGGACCGACGGCACCGCCGCCGACAGCGAGGCCAGCATGGCCGAGTTGGCCGCCCTGGCGGAGACCGCCGGTTCCCAGGTGCTCGAGGGGCTCATCCAGCGCCGCGACAAGCCCGACCCGTCGACCTACATCGGCTCGGGCAAGGCCCAGGAGCTCCGCGAGGTGGTGCTGGCCACCGGCGCCGACACGGTGATCTGCGACGGTGAACTGTCCCCGGCGCAGCTGACCGCGCTGGAGAAGGCGGTGAAGGTCAAGGTCATCGACCGCACCGCGCTGATCCTGGACATCTTCGCCCAGCACGCCACCAGCCGGGAGGGCAAGGCGCAAGTATCGCTGGCCCAGATGGAGTACATGCTGCCGCGGCTGCGCGGCTGGGGTGAGTCGATGTCCCGGCAGGCCGGTGGCCGCGCCGGCGGCAGCGGGGGAGGCGTGGGCCTGCGCGGTCCCGGTGAAACGAAAATCGAGACCGACCGCCGCCGCATCCGCGAACGAATGGCCAAGCTGCGCCGCGAGATCAAGGACATGAAGCAGGTCCGCGACACTCAGCGCAGCCGCCGCCTGCACAGCGACATGCCCTCGATCGCCATCGTCGGCTATACCAACGCGGGCAAGTCCAGCCTGCTCAACGCGCTGACCGGCGCGGGGGTGCTGGTACAGGACGCGCTGTTCGCCACGCTGGAGCCCACCACCCGGCGCGCCGAGTTCGAAGACGGCCGCCCGCTGGTGCTCACCGACACGGTCGGGTTCGTCCGGCACCTGCCCACCCAGCTGGTCGAGGCGTTCCGCTCCACGCTGGAGGAGGTCGTCGACGCCGACCTGTTGCTGCATGTGGTCGACGGCTCCGATGCCAACCCGCTGGCGCAGATCAACGCGGTTCGCGCGGTGATCTCCGACGTCATCGCCGACCACGACGGCGACCCACCACCCGAGCTGGTGGTGGTCAACAAGGTCGACGCCGCGAGCGGCCTGACCCTGGCCAAGCTTCGCCACGCGCTGCCCGGCGCTGTCTTCGTCTCGGCCAGGACCGGCGAGGGCATCGACGCGCTCCGGCGCCGGATGGGCGAGCTGGCCGTTCCCGCCGACACCGCGGTGGACGTGGTGATTCCCTACCACCGCGGTGACCTGGTGGCCCGGCTGCACGCCGACGGTCGCGTGCAGCAGGAGGAGCACAACCCCGACGGCACCCGGATCAAGGCCCGCGTACCCGTGGCGCTGGCCGGGCGCCTGCAGGAGTTCTCGGCGCGCTGATCTCCCGGCGACCGGACCCGCCGGCCGCCGACCAACCGTCTGGTTGGTATATGTTGGGCGACAGAGTTTCCAGTCGCCGGAGGTCATCCACATGGGCAGTGCCGTCAAGTACCAGCGCACTCTTTTCGAGGCGGAGCATGACCTGTTCCGTGAGTCCTACCGGGCGTTCCTCGATCGCCACGTCGCACCCCATCACGACGAATGGGAGAAGTCGAAGATCGTCGACCGCGGCGTGTGGCTCGAGGCCGGCAAGCAGGGCTTCCTCGGCATGGCGGTGCCGGAGGAATACGGCGGCGGGGGCAACCCCGACTTCCGGTACAACACGATCATCACCGAGGAGACCACCGCCGGTCGCTATAGCGGGATCGGCTTCGGCCTGCACAACGACATCGTGGCGCCGTACCTGTTGGCCCTGGCCACCGAAGAGCAGAAGCAGCGCTGGCTGCCGAAGTTCTGCACCGGCGAGACCATCACCGCGATCGCGATGACCGAGCCGGGAACCGGCAGCGACCTGCAAGGCATCAAGACGCGCGCGGTCAAGCAGGGCGACCACTACGTGCTCAACGGCGCGAAGACGTTCATCACCAACGGAATCAATGCCGACCTGGTGATCGTGGTGGCGCAGACCGATCCCGACAAAGGGGCGCAGGGCTTTTCGTTGCTGGTTGTCGAACGCGGCATGGAAGGTTTCGAACGCGGCCGGCACTTGAACAAGATCGGGCTGGACGCGCAGGACACCGCCGAGTTGTCGTTCACCGATGTCAAGGTGCCCGCCGACAACCTGCTGGGGCAGGAGGGCATGGGATTCATCTACCTGATGCAGAACCTGCCGCAGGAACGGATTTCGATCGCCATCATGGCGGCCGCGGCGATGGAGCAGGTGCTGGAAGAAACCCTGCAATACACCAAGGAACGCAAGGCATTCAACAAGCCGATCGGCAGTTTCCAGAACAGCCGCTTCGTGCTCGCCGAGCTGGCGACCGAGGCGACGGTGGTGCGCATCATGGTCGACGAGTTCATCCGGCTGCACCTGGACAAGAAGCTGACGGCGGAGCAGGCGGCGATGGCCAAGTGGTACTCCACCGAAAAGCAGGTGCACCTGATCGACCGTTGCCTGCAGCTGCACGGCGGCTACGGCTACATGCGCGAATACCCCGTTGCCCGAGCCTATTTGGACGCGCGGGTGCAGACCATCTACGGCGGAACGACCGAGATCATGAAAGAGATCATCGGCCGCAGCCTCGGGGTCTAGCCCTAACAGCGACAACACCATCACGCCGATTCGCACGGCGACGGCAAACCCCATCAATGCGCGCCACGCGGGGTGATTTTTCGGGTAGACCGCTGACGAGTTAATGGCTTCACGTACCGTCGGCCCATGTGTTCGGGGCACATGTATCCGGGGTATGCCATCCGCGTAATGGCGCGTAGTCGAGCCGAAAAGCACGCCGCCGTCGACCACTCCGGCAAGTGCGGCAACATGCGCGGGCGCGAAACCAAAGCGCGCAGCGCCCGCCGTGCGTTATTGCGCAGGCGGACGCCCGGTTCGGGGTTTGACTCGAATACTCATACGCCGCGCGGCCGGTCGCGATTTGAGCGTGGCTCTGCATCGATTCGACATCGGCGTGGTATCCGTTTTTGTACTATTCGTGATTTGACTTCGCATTTTTCGTATGCGGGAGCAAAGTTATGCGAGCCCGGCGATAATGCGGATCGGAACGGGGTTGTTTCCCCACGGTCGGACTACGGCCCGCTTGCCGGCTGTGCAGGTACGGGCATAGCCGCTGACAGGGGCGCAGCCGTCGGCTGGGAGGCTTGGTGAACGGGCAGAGAGGTCGCATGCGCAGGCTGGTCGGAAGCGCGCTGGTCACCTTGACCGCCACGGCAATAGCCGTCGCCTTGCTGGCGCCGCCTGCGGCGGCGTCCCCCATCGGTGACGCCGAGGCGGCCATGATGGCGGCGTGGGAGAAGGCCGGCGGTGACGGTTCACCCCTGGGCGCCCGGAAGGGCGATGTCTATCCCGCCGGGGACGGTTTCGCGCTGGACTTCGACGGCGGCAAGATGTTCTTCACCCCGGCGACCGGCGCCAAATTCGTCTACGGGCCGATCCTGGACAAATACGAGATGCTGGGCGGACCCGCGGGCAGCGATCTGGGCTTTCCCGCGATCAACGAGGTGCCCGGCCTCGCCGGACCCGACAGCCGCGTGAGCACCTTCTCCGCCAGCGATAAGCCGGTGATCTTCTGGACGCCCGAGCACGGCGCGTTCGTGGTGCGCGGCGCGATCAACGCCGCCTGGGACAAGCTCGGCAGTTCGGGCGGCGTCCTCGGGGTCCCCGTCGGCGACGAAACGTACAACGGCGAGGTGTCCGCCCAGAAGTTCAGCGGCGGCCAGGTCTCGTGGAACAGGCAGACGAAACAGTTCTCCACCGAGCCGCCCGCACTGGCCGACCAGTTGAAGGGCCTGCAGGTGGCGATCGATCCCACCGCGGCCATCAACATGGCCTGGCGCGCGGCCGGCGGCCCCAACGGGCCGTTGGGGGCGAAGAAGGGCGCGCAGTATCCGATCGGCGGCGACGGAATCGTCCAGGATTTCGCCAACGGCAAGGTGTATTTCAGCCCCGCCACCGGCGCGAATGCCGTCGAGCGCAACATCCTGGCCAAATACGAGTCGCTCGGCGGACCCGCCGGCAGCGACCTGGGTTTCCCCACCGCCAACGAATCCGACGGCGGCATCCCGTCCAGCCGCATGGTCACCTTCTCGGGCGCCGACAAACCGGTGATCTTCTGGACGTCGGAGCGTGGCGCGTTCGTGGTGCGCGGCGCCATGAAGGCGGCCTGGGACAAGCTTCGCGGACCGACCGGCAAGCTGGGCGCGCCCGTCGGCGACCAGGCCGTGGACGGCGACGTCGTCTCCCAGCAGTTCGCCGGCGGCAAGATCTCGTGGAACCGGGCGAAGAACACGTTCAGCACGGATCCGGCCAACCTCGCGCCGCTGCTGTCCGGCCTGCAGGTGTCGGGCCAGAACCAGCCGAGCAGCTCGGCGACGCCCGCCCATGCCAAGAAGTTCACCTGGCAGTGGTGGTGGTTGCTGGCCGCGATCCCGGTGCTGGTGCTGATCGGCTTGGCCGGGTTGCTGGCGATCGGCTGGCGTCGGCGTCGCGCTTTACGTGAGGACGCCGGCTACGAGCGTCCCCGCGACCTCGATACCGGTTACGACTCCGGTGCCGACCAGGAGTGGGGACGCGACGACGTCACCACCGAGCATTTCGCGCGTCAGCAGGAAGCGCCCGAGGCCGCGAGTCGGGTCAGCTGGCGGCGCGCCGGCGCGGACGAGGATTCATTCGAGCAGGACCCCGACGCGGTGGATACCGACTCCTTCTCGGCGGTGTCGCCGGCGGCCCTGTCGGAGGCCGGCTACCCCGAAACGGAAACCGAATACGCCGAATCCGAGTACGCCGATTCGGATTACGCCGACGAGGAATACGCCGACCAGCATTACGCCGAGGTCGAATACGACGACGAGGAGCGAGAGTCCGCCTACGCAGATGCCCCCCGCGGGGACGACGACTATGTGGAGGCGGAATACCTCGACGTCGCCGCGGCGCGCACGCCCCCGGACCCCGAGTTCGACGCGGGTGACCCCGACGTCGCCGCTCCCCAGGCCGAGTATCCGGATGTTGCGGTCACACACGTCCCGGCGGACGTCGCCGAGGCCGCCGCTCCCGAGGTCGCCGGCCCGGAAACCGTCGTGCCGACGGCGGCGGCCGCCGCCGCAGCCGAGCAACGCAGCGGGAGGCACGCGGCCACGGACGACGAGGACACCGCAGGGGGAGCCGGCCCGTCCGGGCGTCCGACCATCCACCTACCGCTCGACGACCCCTATCAGGTGCCCGACGGATATCCGATCAAGGCGAGCGCCCGCTTCGGGCTTTACTACACGCCGGGCAGCGAGCTCTACCACGACACGCTCGCCGAAATCTGGCTGTCCAGCGAAGAAGTGGCGCAGGCCAACGGCTTCGTGAAGGCGGACTAGGCCCGCCCGAAAGTCCCGACCGCCTAGACCTTGCGGATCACCGTGACGACCTTGCCCAGCACGGTCGCATCATTGCCGGGGATGGGGTCGAAGGCCGGGTTGTGCGGCATCAGCCAGACCTGACCGCCCGCGCGCTTGAACGTCTTCACGGTGGCTTCCCCGTCGAGCATGGCCGCCACGATGTCGCCGTTGTCGGCGACGTTCTGCTGGCGCACCACCACCCAGTCGCCGTCGCAGATCGCCGCCTCGACCATGGAGTCGCCGACGACCTTGAGTAGGAAGAGCGTGCCCTCGCCGACCAGCTCACGCGGCAACGGGAAGACGTCCTCGACCGCCTCCTCGGCGAGGATGGGGCCACCGGCCGCGATGCGCCCGAGGACCGGAACGAACGTCGGCTCCGGCAGTGCGTCCGAGCCGGCGACATCGGTGGTACGCGCCGCCACCTCGTCATCGGCGCCGCGGACGTCGACGGCCCGCGGGCGGTTCGGGTCGCGGCGCAGGTATCCCTTGCGCTCCAGGGTGCGCAGTTGGTGAGCCACCGACGAGGTCGACGTCAGGCCGACGGCGTCGCCGATCTCCCGGATGCTCGGCGGGTAACCGCGACTGGTGACCGACGCGCGAATGACGTTCAGGATCGTGCGTTGCCGTTCGGTCAGCGATGAATCCACGGCGTGCAGCCGACCGTCCGCGCCCGCCGATGAGGTGTCGTTGCTGTCGCTCATGGCTCTGAATGTAACCCCACTACGGCCGAGAATCAAACATGTGTTCGACTAGCGTGTCGCCCTCCCGGGGTCGCCGCAAAACCGCCCGCAGACGGGATTAATCACAAAGGTGTAACTCTTCGGCAGATCGGGTATTTCAGCCGCATGTCAGCTCTAGCGACCACGGACTTGTCGGTGGCGTGGTCTAGCGTTCGACTCGTGCGACACGCTTCGCTCACATGTTCGGATTTCGAACACACGAGCGATACAGTCGAACAGCTGAGCGAATCAAGTTGACCGGAGGAACGCAGATGACAACCATCCACACGCTGGCGCCGCGTACCAGCAGCCCTCGTCGTCCGGTCAACGGGCCGGTCCAGGGGCTCCGTTACGGCCGGGACGGGCTGGCCCGTTCGCGCCGGCCCGGTCCGTCGAGGCCGGCGGGCGCACCCACGCGCTATTACGGCACCAGCGTCGCGATGTCGGCCGCGCCTCATCGCAAGCGGCCCGTCACGGTGGCCACCACCGTCTGGTTGGCGCTGGCCGCCGGCGCGATCACCCTGTGGCTGGGCCTGGTCGGGAACGTCGGCCAGATGCTCAACGGCGGCGCCGGGAGTTCGGCCGCTCACGTACCCGACCGGTTGGCCGTGGTCCGCGTCGAGGCGGGGGAGTCGCTGCAAGACGTCGCTCACCGGGTGGCGCCCGATGCGCCGGCGCGTCAGGTTGCCGACCGCATCCGCGAACTGAACGACATGAACTCGCCGACATTGGTGGCGGGCCAAACGCTGATCGCCCCGGTGGGCTGACCACCGCCCCCGCCGGGCCGGCTGCATTCGCCGCGCAGGTGAGCGCACGGGTACGCTCGTGCTGCGGTACCTGGTGTTTGTCGGCACGGCGAAGGAGCGGCCATGCATTGCCCGTTCTGCCGTCATCCCGATTCCCGGGTGATCGACTCGAGGGAAACCGATGAAGGTCAGGCCATCCGTCGCCGCCGATCGTGCCCCGAGTGCGGCCGGCGTTTCACGACCGTGGAAACCGCGGTTCTCGCGGTGGTCAAGCGCAGTGGAGTCACCGAACCCTTCAGCAGGGAAAAGGTCATCAGCGGTGTCCGCCGGGCCTGCCAGGGTCGCCAGGTGGACGATGACGCGCTGAACCTGCTGGCCCAACAGGTCGAGGACACCGTGCGGGCCGCGGGTTCCCCGGAGGTCGCGAGTCATGAGGTCGGGCTGGCCATTCTCGGCCCGCTGCGCGACCTCGACGAAGTGGCCTACCTGCGGTTCGCGTCGGTATACCGCTCCTTTGAGTCCGCGGCCGACTTCGAGCGCGAGATCCAGGCACTGCGCGAACACCGCCAGGTGACAACGCCGAGCTGACGGCCGGGCTCAAGCCGTCCCGGCTAGGCTCGTTTTCATGCCCCCCGCGTTGCATCCCGATCTCGAGGCGCTGGCACCACTCCTGGGAACCTGGGCCGGCCAGGGTGCGGGCGAATACCCAACGATCCAGCCCTTCGATTACCTCGAAGAAGTGGTCTTCTCCCACGTCGGCAAGCCGTTTCTGGCCTACGCGCAAAAGACCAAGGCGCCCGACGGCAAGCCGTTGCACGCCGAGACCGGATACCTTCGCGTGCCGCAGCCCGGTCACGTCGAGCTGGTGCTGGCGCACCCGAGCGGCATCACCGAGATCGAGGTCGGTACCTATTCGGCCACCGGCGGCCGGATCGAGATCGAACTGTCGACAACCGACGTGGGGCTGACCCCGACCGCCAAAGAGGTGACGGCGCTTGGCCGTTCCTTCCGCATCGACGGCGACGAGCTGGCGTATTCGGTGCGGATGGGCGCGGTCGGACAGCCCTTGCAGCACCACCTCGCCGCGGTGCTGCACCGCCAGCGCTGAGCCGGTACGGGGTCAGTTCAGGTGCGTCACACCGTCATTGACGACGCGCCCGGCCACCCCCACCCAGCCCTCGGCGTTCCACGTCGTCTCGATGACCGATCCCTTGCCCTGAGTGACGTGTAGATCGCGGCTGAGGTAGTCGGTGATGCGCATCGCTGCCGAGCCGGTCGCCTCGTCTTCCGGCACACCGAGGTTGGCGGCAAACATGCGCGCGCGTACCGATCCCGCGGCCCGGTCGGTCCACGCCCACAGGTAGTGCGCGGTGTCATCGGAGAAATCTACCGGGTTGGCGGCGAGAAGGGCGTCGGCTGAATCGAATTCGTGCAGGGCGACCTCAGGCGCCCAGTCCGACCGTGCGCTGATGCCCGCCATTTCCGCCCCGTAGCTCACCTGCACGATGCCGGCCCTCACCTGCAGCGTGTTGATCGGCGTTCCGTTCTCGCGCAGCCACCACGCCGCCCCGACGGTGGGGTGCCCGGCGAACGCGATCTGGATCAGTGGGGTGTAAATGGTGGCGTGCGCTGTCGTCGATCCGGCAGCCGGAAGGTCGACGAAAACCGTTTCGCTATAGCCCAATTGAGTCGCGAGCCGTTGCCGAGCCGCGGGCTCGACCCGGGCGGCATCCACGACGCCGAGCGGATTGCCGAAATTTCCCTCCGCATCGGTGAACACCCGCAACACAGTGACATCGATACCCATGGCCCGACTGTACGGCCCCGGCGGGTTTCAGGTAGCGCTGCGTTCGTCGGATCCCATGGCGTTCAGCACGGCGACGCGGGTGGGGGCGGGGCCGGTGACGGCCTTCTCGCCGCCGCCGCTGCGGAGCAGCTCGCGCAGGGCGGCCTGATCGTATTCGGCGGGCGCGGTGGTGTCGATGAAGCGTTCGACCACGTCGATGAAGCGAGCCGGGTCGTCGTGGAAGGGGAAGTGGCCGGAGCCCTGGAAGATTTCCAGGCGGGAGCCTGGCATCGCCGCGTGCGCCATCCACGCATGACGCACCGGGACGACCACATCCTTGGTGCCCCAGACGATCTGCACCGGGATGGCTTCCGTCAGATAACACCGGTCGAGCATGGTGACGATCTGCCCGCGCCAGTCCACCACCGCCCGCAGGGTCCGGCTGAACGCCGCCGACGCCGTCGGCTCCGGCAGGTCGTCGAGGATCCGCAGGACGTTGGGCAGGTCCCGGCCCAGGCCGGTCGATCCGATCGCGAGGCCGGCGATCCGTCCGGCCAGCTGCACCGCCGGCAGCACCAGGGGAAGCCGCAGCAAGGCGAGCGCCTCGCTGCCCATGGGCAACGAGGCCAACCGGAAGGCGACGTTGACATCCTTGGTGACGCCGCCGGCCGCGACCAGGATCAGCCGGTCGACCAAATGCGGGAACTGGTAGGCGAATTGCATGGCCACGCCGCCGCCCAGCGAATGGCCGACAACCGTGACCCGCTCGATGTCGAGCACGCTGAGCAGGTCGCGCATCCCGTTGGCGTAGGCGGCGACCGAATAGTCGGCGCGTGGCTTGTCGGATCGCCCATGGCCCAACAGGTCCGGGGCGATGACCGTGAACCGCTGGGCGAGCTTGGCCTGCACGGTATTCCAGGTGGTGGAGTTGTCACCGATGCCGTGGACCAGCAGGATCGCCGGCCCGTCACCGGCGATCCGGTAGGCCCGCTTGTAGCCGTGGATGGTGCGGTACTCCAGCCGGGGCGCGCTGACCTCCCGCACCGGGCGGAGAGTGCTCTTGCGCGTCCGCTCGGTCATGTCGCCACCTTGGGTGTCGGGCCGGGCTAAGGCCGGGCGGAAAGGTCAGGCCTGGTCGTCGTCGCCGCGCTTCTTCTCCGCCTCCTGGGCGAGGAATCGCTCGAACTCTGCGCCAAGCTCGTCGCCGCTAGGCAGGTCCTCGTCGCGAGTTAGTAACGACCTGTTCTCCTGAGCGTCGATGAAGGCATCGTACTGGCGCTCGAGCGCGGTCACCACTTGAGCAACCTCCGCGCTCGCCTCGACCTGCTCGTCGATCTTGGTCCGGATCACCGCCGCCGCTTCGGTCAACGCCGTCAGCGGCAGCTCGAGCGATGCGATCTTGGCCACCTGTTCGAGCAACGCCTCGGCGGCCGCCGGGTAGTCGGTCTGCGTCAGGTAATGCGGCACATGCACGGTGTAGCCGACGACCTCGTGACCGTGCTGGGCCATCCGGTATTCCAGCAGGTTCGACGCGCTGCCGGGAACCTGGATCTCCGAAATCCACGGCGTGAACTCGGCGATCAACTCGGGATTGTTGGAGTGCGCCGTCATCGTGATGGGCCGCGTATGCGGCACCGCCATCGGCACGGTGCCCAGGCCGATGGTCTGGCGAACGTTGAGGCGCTCGGCCAACAGGCGGACCGCGGTGATGAAGCGCTCCCACTTCAGGTCCGGTTCCATCCCGGCGAGCAGCAGAAACGGGGTGCCGATGGTGTCGCGCAGCGCGTACAAGCTCAGCTCGGGGTCGTCGTAGTTGGTGAAGTGATCGGTCTTGAAGGTCATCAGCGGTCGCCGCGACCGGTAATCCAGCAATTCGTCGATGGCGAAGGACGCCACCAGCTCGGAGTCCAACACCGCTTTCAGATGCGACGAGGCCAGCCGGATCGCGTGGCCGGCATCCGAGAAACCTTCCAACGCGTGCACCAGCACAGGGCCTCGCCCGTCCGACGTCGACAGCTGGGGCGCGGGCAGCTCGAGCTCATACATGCCGGCTTGTCCCGGCTGGTAGTGCTCCTGCGGGTCCTGATCGTGAGCCATCGGAATCGCCTCCTCTCGGGGGTTTCTCCAGGGTGCCCTACCAGTGTCCCCCGAATCGGTGGGCACCAATATCAAACAGCGATGTGAAGTTCGGGTTTAATCCGAAAGCGAACGTCTGGGGGTCGCCACTGAATTATGTCCGCGAGTCAGGTGGCACGCGACGCGTCGAAATCTGCTCTCTGCGCAGGTGTCAGGCATGATGAATCCGATGCGCGTTCCGACCGTGATGCTGTGCCTGGTGGTCGCCGTGGCGACGTCGGTGACGTCGTGCAAGCGGCCGCCGGGCGATCATGCGTCGGCCCCTCCGGCGGCCCCGCCGCGGAGCAGTGCGCCGGTGCAGCGGCTGGGTCAGCCCCAGCAAAAGGCGGTGGCGGGGCCGGTGGACCCGGACAAACGCGTCGGCGCGATCTTCATCGACGGCGGTCCGCTGCACGTATGCACGGGCTCGGTGGTGCATTCCGCGGGTGGCAACCTGATGATGACCGCGGCGCACTGCCTGGCCGGGGCCTCCAAAATCACCTTCGTGCCAGGTTTCATCGGCGACGCGCCCCCCGCGCCAACCGATGTGTGGAAGGCCGACGCCGTCTACCTCGATCCCCGCTGGACCGCCAGCAAGGATCCCAACGCCGACTACGCAATCGCACGGCTGAGTAACGACGCCGGGGGCTCGGTGGAGTCGCGCGCCGGCCTGGCGCTGACGCTGGGCACGACGCCGCCGCCCGGCAGCCACGTCACCGTGATGGGCTATCCGGCCGGCGTGGGTGGCGCCCCCATCGGGTGTCAGGCCAGCACGTCGCTGACCGAGGCCGGATTCCCGTCGTTCCCATGTGAGGGGCTGGTGGACGGCACCAGCGGCGCGCCCTGGGTCAGCGGCACCACGCTCACCGGGGTGATCGGCGGCTTCGAGCGCGGTGGCTGCGCGGCGAACGTGTCGTATTCGGCGCCGTTCGACGCCCAGACCGCGCGGTTGCTGGCCCGCGCCGATGCCGGCGGCCCCGGCGACCCGATTCCCGGGGAGCTCGACGACAGCTGCTAGGCGCGGAACTGGTTGAGCGCGCGCACTTTGTTCATCACGTCGAGCGCGGCCACCTTGTAGGCCTCGGAGAACGTGGGGTAGTTGAACACGGCGTCCACCAGGTATTCGACGGTGCCGCCGCAGCCCATGACGGCCTGCCCGATGTGCACCATCTCGGTGGCGCTGGTGCCGAAGATGTGCACGCCCAAGAGCTTGAGATCGTCGGTGGACACCAGCAGCTTGAGCATGCCGTAGGAGTCACCGGCGATCTGGCCGCGGGCCAGTTCGCGGTACCTGGCCACGCCGACCTCGTAGGGGATCGCGTTCTTCGTCAGCTCCACCTCGGTGGCGCCCACGTAGGAGACCTCGGGGATGGAGTAGATGCCGATCGGCTGCAGTTCGGTGATCCCGTCGGTCGGCTCCCCGAATGCGTGGTAGGCGGCGAGCCGGCCCTGCTCCATCGAGGTCGCGGCCAGCGCCGGGAAGCCGATCACGTCGCCGACGGCGTAGATGTGCGGCACCTTGGTCTGGAAGAAGTCGTCGACGAAGATCCGGCCCCGGTTATCGGCCTCCAGCTCGGCGTTGTGCAGGTCGAGGTGGTCGGTCTGGCCCTGCCGCCCGGCGGAATACATCACGGTCTCGGCGGGGATCTGCTTGCCGCTGGCCAGGGTCGTGACGGTGCCGGCCGAGCCGACGTCGACCGCGGTCACCTCCTCGCCGAACCGGAACGTCACCGCCAGGTCGCGCAGGTGGAACTTCAGCGCCTCCACCACCTCGGGGTCGCAGAAGTCCAGCATGTCGCTGCGCTTCTCCACGACGGTGACCTTGGTGCCCAGCGCGGCGAACATCGAGGCGTATTCGATGCCGATTACGCCGGCACCGACCACCACCATCGAGGTGGGCAACGATTTGAGGTCGAGGATCCCGTCGGAGTCGAGCACCCGCTCCTCGTCGAACTCGACGCCGGACGGCCGCGCGGGCCGGGTGCCGGTGGCGATGACGATGTATTTGCCGCTGACAGTTAACTTTTCGCGACGGGACGGGTCTTCGACCTCGATGGTGTGCGGGTCGACGAACCGGCCGTGACCCAGCAACAGGTCGATGCGGTTGCGCATCAGCTGGTTGCGCACCACGTCGACCTCCTTGCCGATCACGTGCTGGGTGCGGGCCAGCAGGTCGGCCGGGGTGATCTTCTCCTTGACGCGATAGCTCGCGCCGTACAGCTCTCGTTGACTCATCCCGGTCAGGTAAAGGACGGCCTCGCGCAACGTCTTTGACGGGATGGTGCCGGTCTGGACGCACACGCCACCGAGCATCTGGCCGCGTTCGACGACCGCAACCGACTTGCCGAGCTTGGCCGAGGCGATGGCGGCCTTCTGGCCGCCGGGCCCCGAACCGATGACCACCATGTCGTACTCTTGCGCCGAACTCATGGGGTAACAGTAGATCAGCAGAACTCACAGTGCTGGGTTCATTCACAGGCCCGGGATTCCATCCGTTCTCGCGCGCACCGGCCGACGGTGGGGCCCGTCAGCGTGGTGCCCATGACGACGCATCGACCTGACTTCAAACTGAACCGGCCCGGCGCACTGATCGCCGCGCTGCCGGCCGTTCTCGGCTTCGTTCCCGAAAATTCATTGGTACTGGTGTCTTTGGACGGTGGTGACCTCGGAGCGGTGCTGCGGGTCGACCTCACCGACGAGCTGGAGGCGCGGGTCGGACACCTCGCGGAGGTCGCCGCCGCGGCCCGGCCGGATGCCGCGATCGCGGTGATCGTCGACGCGGAGGGCGCGCACTGCCCCTGCTGTAACGAGGATCACCGGCTGGTGTGCGATGCGCTCGCAAAGTCGTTGGCCGAGCACGACATCGAGCTGTGGGCCGCCCACGTGGTCGACCGGGTCGCACTCGGTGGGCGCTGGCACTGCGTGGACGGTTGCGGTTCGAGCGGCCTCGTCGACGATCCGTCGGCGTCGCCGCTGGCGGCCGCGGCGGTGCTCGACGGCAGGCGGCTGTATGCACGCCGCGCCGATCTGCAGGCCGTCATCGCGATCGAGGACACGGCGCGCAGCGCCAAATTGACCGCCGTGATCGACCGGCAGCAGACCAGGCGCCGGGCCGCCCACCGCGCGGATCCGGCCCGCTGCGCCCGCGCCGACGTGAAGCACGCGATGACGGCCGCGTCCCGTGTCGCCGCCGGCCAGGCACTGACCGCGGCCCAGCTGGCGAAGCTGGCCTGCGCGCTGGGCGACGCGCAGGTGCGCGACATCCTCTACGCCCTGGCGGTCGGTGAAAATGCCGACGAGGCGGAGTCTTTGTGGGCGCAGTTGGCGCGCACCCTGCCCCCGCCCTGGCGGGCGGAGGCGCTGGTGTTGCTTGCGTTCAGCGCCTACGTCCGTGGCGACGGGCCACTGGCGGGGATCTCGCTGGAGGCCGCGCTGCGCTGCGAACCCGCGCATCGGATGGCGGGCATGCTGGACACGGCGTTGCAGTCCGGTCTGCGGCCCGAGGACATCCGGGAATTGGCGCTTACCGGCTACCGGCTGGCCAAAGAGCTCGGTGTGCGGTTGCCGCCGCGACGGCCCTTCGGGCGCCGGGCGGGCTAGCCTGCGACGGACGAGCGGTCAGACTTTCTCGACCTTGACCGCGTGCGCCATCTCGTGCGGAAGGGTGACGTTCTCGTGGCCCGGGATGACGATGGTGACCCCGGCCGGCCCGGTCTCGACGGTCACCCGGGCGTTGGGGACGACGCCGGCGTCCTTCAGGCGGGTGATCAGGTCGATGTCGCCTTGCACATGTTCGGTCAGCTGGCGGACGACCACGGCCACCGGCGAGCCGGGCGGCAACTCGGTCAGGCGGACGAGGTTGGCGTCGTCGGCGCCGGACTCGGGGCCGACGCCCAGGTCCAGCAGCCCCGGGATCGGGTTACCGAAGGGGGAGGTGGTCGGGTGGTTGAGCACCTTCACCAGCCGCCGCTCGACGTCCTCGCTCATCACGTGCTCCCACCGGCACGCCTCGGCGTGCACTTCCTCCCAGGGCACCCCGATGACGTCGACGAGCAGTCGCTCGGCGAGGCGGTGCTTGCGCATGACGGAAATGGCCAGCGCGCGGCCCTTGTCGGTGAGCTCGAGGTGGCGGTCCCCGGCGACGTGGAGCAGCCCGTCGCGCTCCATGCGGGATACGGTCTGGCTGACGGTCGGCCCGCTCTGTTCGAGGCGTTCGGCGATGCGCGCACGCAGCGGGGTCACGCCCTCTTCTTCGAGGTCATAGATGGTCCGCAGGTACATCTCGGTGGTGTCAACCAGGTCGTTCATTCAGCACCTTCCATCGACGCCGAGTCTACTTGGCCAGCTGCGCGAATGGGTGTAACGCTGCCCCGACAAGCAGTATGCCCGCCGCGTGCGCGGCGGGCATACCGTCTGCTACCTAGCTGGGGGTCTTAGCTTGCGTACGACCGTAGCCGGTCGGCGCGCTCGCCGTGGCGGAGTTTGGACATTACGTCCCGCTCGATCTGCCGGACCCGCTCGCGCGAGAGGCCGAACAGCTTGCCGATCTGATCGAGGGTGCGCGGCTGGCCATCGTCCAGGCCGAAGCGCAGCCGGATCACCTGGTGCTCGCGCTCGTCGAGAGTGGCGAGCACGCTGCGGATGTCGGTGTGCAGCAACTCGGCGATCACCGCGTTCTCGGCGGACATCGCCTCGGCGTCCTCGATGAAATCGCCCAGCGGGGCCTCTTCCTCGGAGCCGACCGGCATGTCCAGGCTTACCGGGTCGCGGCTGTGCTCGAGCAGGTCGTTGATCTTCTCGACCGGGATGCCGGACTCGGCCGCGAGCTCCTCGTCGGTGGCCTCGCGTCCCAGGTTCTGGTGCATCTCCCGCTTGATCCGCGCCAGCTTGTTGACCTGTTCAACCAGGTGCACCGGCAGCCGGATGGTGCGGCTCTGGTCGGCCATGCCACGGGTGATGGCCTGACGAATCCACCACGTCGCATAGGTGGAGAACTTGAATCCCTTTGTGTAGTCGAACTTCTCCATCGCGCGGATCAGGCCCAGGTTGCCCTCCTGGATGAGGTCCAGCAGCGGCATACCGCGACCCGTGTAGCGCTTGGCCAGCGACACCACGAGACGCAGGTTCGCTTCCAGCAGGTGACGGCGCGCGGCCTGTCCATCGCGCGCGACGGCCTCGAGGTCGCGTCGGCGGTTCTCGCCGAGGCGCTTGCGAGTTTCGAGCAGATGCTCGGCGTAGAGCCCGGCCTCGATGCGCTTGGCCAGTTCGACCTCACCCGCCGCGTTCAGCAGCGCCGTCTTACCGATGCCATTGAGATACACGCGCACGAGGTCCGCGGCGGGGCTTTGAGCATCCAGATCGCCGTCAAATCTGCTCGTGCTGGCGTTCGCCATAGCGACCTCCCGTTCGGCTTGTAACTGTCATTGAGTTCAACGACAGATCAGCCCTGAGAGTTCCCAGCCCTTTGTGATCTCACACGTCTTGACGTGCAGAAATGTGCCGTTGACCTGAGAATGTCCTGAGAAGTACGGGCTATTCCCAGCCCTGCGGTCCGGTAGGCCAGCTCGACTCGGGATGGCGGGGCGCTTCGATCGCGGGCCGCTCGGCGCTCGGGAACAGCGGCGTGCGGCGCCGGGCATCGTCGAACCGCCGTGGCTCGTCGGGGCTGCGCGGTGGCCGGTCGTTGGCGATCAGCACCGCCATCCAGGGCAACGGGATCGACACGGCAACGATCGCCAGTGAGATCAGACCGTTGTGCCACGCGCCGTACGCCAGCGCGGCGAGGATGAGCGCCGGGATCCGGAACCCCATCAGCGTCAAGTATTTCCGGACCCGTGCGCGGTGCTGTTCTTCATAGGAGGGTGCTGCGGCGGTGATGAGCACCGGCCGGCCCTCATCGTCGAACCCCAGATCGGATTCGCGCTTCATTTCTCCACTCTCCCACACCTGACCAATTCCGGCAGGAGCGAGTTACGGGGCACAATGTCAGGCATGGATACCCAGACGATCGAACGCACCGAGACCGACGAACGCGTCGACGACGGGACGGGCAGCGATACGCCCAAGTACTTCCACTACGTCAAGAAGGACAAGATCGCCGAGAGCGCGGTCATGGGTAACCACGTGGTGGCGTTGTGCGGGGAGGTGTTTCCCGTCACCAAGGCGGCCAAGCCGGGCTCGCCAGTGTGCCCGGATTGCAAGCAGATCTACGACCGGATGAAGAAGGACTAGGTCGGCCGCGACGGTTCAGCCGTCAGCGTCGCGCTATCGGCCGGGCCGGGCTCCGGTGGCGAAGCCGCGGGCCGCCTCAGCACCGTCAAGCGGGCTTCCAGCCACTTGCGCAGCCGGTGGGCGTGCGTCTTCGGCGCCGGGAACTCCTCCTGGATCGCCGCGTTGAGTTCGGCGCCGAGCATGACCGCGAATCCGCCGAAGAAGGCGAACAGCAGGAAAGCGATCGGTGTGGCCAGCGCGCCGTAGGTGTAGCCGGTGCTGGTGATCCACCGCAGGTAGATGCGGAGGCCCAGGGTGGCGATCAGGAACACCGCCGTGGCGAGCACCGCGCCGAAGATGAGGCGGTGCGTCGGAAGGGGTTCGGGCAGCGCCACCCGGTACAGGACGACCACCCCGACCAGCAGGCCGAGGATCAGCGCCGGGTAGTAGCCGTATCGCAGGACGTTCGCCAGGTCGTACGGGATGTGTTCGCTCACCTTGCGCGGACCCACCACCAACACCGGCGCCGCTACCACGACGAACACCAGCATCACCATGTACAGGAACAGGGCGAACAGCCGCTGTCGCACGGGGTGCCGCAGCGGAGTCTGGTCGTGCGCCTCCACCACGGCATCGACGTAGGCCGAGATCGCCGACGATCCCGCCCACATCGAGATCAGGAAGCCGACCGACACCACCTCGCCACGCGCATTGGCGGTGACGTCCCGGATGGTCGGCTCGATGATCTCGTTGACGACGCTGGGCGAGAAGAAGCTGCGGATCGCGGAGATGATGCTCTTCTCGATCGCCGTCAACGTGTCGGGCCCGAACAGCGGCGCCACGTAGGCCAGGCTTCCCAGCATTCCCAGCAGCAGCGGTGGTAGCGACAGCGCCGACCAGAAGCCCGCCTGCGCGGACTCGGAAAAGATGGAGTCATCCCAGCTTTTCGAGAGAGTCCTCAGACTGAGTCGCCAGATGTGGTGGCGGGACGGTTTTGCGACTTGATCGCTCATATCCGTCCAGCATTACCGAAGACTGCCCTACTGGCCCACATTGGCAGTAGGTGAGTTCGGCGGACCTAGCTTCCGCTGACCTCCAGGACGGCGGACAGCTCGGTCAGTTTCGCCTCGTGCTCGTTGGCGTGATGCTGGCAGAAGAGAAGCTCAGCTCCGGAAGGCAGCTTGGCGCGGACTCGAGCGGCGGCACCGCAGCGGTCGCAGCGGTCCGCACGGGTTAGCTCGGGACTGGTCAGAGTTGCATTCATGGCTTCTCCGTTCTTGCTTTCATTCACTCTCTCAGACGTATGGGGTTTTCGCGTTGTTCCCTGATCGTTATCGGGTGTGTCGTTTCTCACGGCCTGTAAACGTTTCGTTTCCGCCGCATCTCTAATGTGTTCATCCATGACTTCCGCTCCTGACCTGCTGGTACATCTGTGTGGGGTCGACGAGTGGTCCCGGGCCCGCGCGTCCGGTGAGATCCGCGCGTCCGACGGTGGCCAGTTCATCCATCTCTCGACGCCGGGGCAGGTTCATCTGCCGGCGAACCGGCTCTATCGGGGCCGCGACGACTTGGTGCTACTGCACATCGATCCGGCTCGGCTGCATTCCGAAGTGCGTTGGGAGCCAGGGGTTGCAACGGATCCGGAGTCGATGCTGTTCCCGCACCTGTACGGTCCGCTACCCGCGGACGCCGTGATCCGGGTCACCGCTTACCGCCCGGCGTCCGACGGGACCTTCCCGCCGGCCCCGGAGTCCACGTAGGCGTCGGCCTCGATCTCGACCAGCAGATCGGGTGCTATCAACGCGGACACCTCCACCATGGTGGCCGCGGGACGGATGGCGCCGAATACCTGCGCGTGCACCGCCGCGACCTCGTGCCAGCGGGAGATGTCGGTGACGTAGATGCGGGTGCGGACCACGTCGGTGAGCGCCGCGCCCGCCTGTCGCAGCGCAATCTCTATGCGGTGCAAGGCATCTCGGGCCTGGGCCGCGATGTCGCCGGCCGGCCCGGCGCCGGTCGTTCCGGCCACCGACACGTGCGGGCCGACCCGCACCGCGCGCGAATAGCCGACGGCGGCCTCGAATTCGGAGCCGGAGGAGACCAGTGTGCGGTTCATGCGGTCACCGTACGACGGCCGGCGCCGCCCCGCGACG
>NZ_LZKH01000184.1:0-4000 GCF_001672745.1 Mycobacterium sp. E1386 | reverse complement strand
GTCGTGATGACCACCCACTGCTACTACGGCTACACCGCCACCGGCGGGCCGGTCGGTGTCGGTGAAGCGGTCGGCCGCTCGATGCGGCTGTCGGTGGTGACAATCGTGATCATCGTCGTCCTGACCGCGACGGCGGTCTACGGCAAAAACCCGAACTTCAACCTCACCGGGTAGCCGCCATGACGACCCCGGTGCAGGAGAACCCGTCACGTATCCCCCCGTACAAGACAACGGCTCTGGTGTTCTCGGCTGTCGCTGCGATGGTGCTTACGTTCGTGTGGTTGCAGTTTCGGGGCCAGTTCACGCCGAAGACGCCCTTGACGCTGGTGGCGCCCCGCGCCGGTTTGGTGATGGATCCGGGGTCGAAGGTCACCTACAACGGCGTGGAAATCGGCCGGGTGGCCAGTATTTCGGTAATCCAGCGTAACGGCATACCGGCGGCCAAGTTCGTCTTGGACGTAAACCCGAAGTACCTCGAGCTGATCCCAGCCAATGTGGACGCAAAGATCGAAGCGACCACGGTGTTCGGCAACAAGTACGTGTCGTTGACCTCGCCGAAGAACCCTGTGCCGCAGAACATCAGCCCAAAGCAAGTGATTTATGCCGGGTCGGTGGTAACGGAGCTCAACACGTTGTTCGAGACGCTCACCTCGATCGCGGAGAAGGTGGATCCGGTCAAGGTGAACCTGACGCTGGCCGCGGCGGCTGAGGCATTGACCGGCTTGGGCGACCAGCTTGGGCAATCGATCGTCAACGGCAATGCCATCCTCGACGACATCAATCCGCAAATGTCGCGGACCCGGCATGACACCCGGCAGTTGACGGCCCTGGGCGACATCTTCGCCAACGCCGCACCGGATCTGCTCGACTCTCTCAACAACGCGGTCATCACAGCGCGCACGCTGCACCGGCAGGAAGCGGACCTGGATGCCGCGCTGTTGGCAGCCGGCGGCTTGGGCAACGCCGGTGTGGACGTTTTCCGGCGAGGAGGGCCCTACCTGCAGCGGGGGATGGCCGATCTGGTGCCCACCGCCCAACTGCTCGACACCTACAGCCCCGAAATCTTCTGCACCATCCGCAACTACTACGACGAGGAACCCAGGGCCTACGCGGCGACGGGCGGCGGCAACGGCTACGCGATGAAAACCATGACCGAGATGACATCGGGCTTGGGAGGCCTACTGACTCTCCCAGGTTTGACCGGCACCGCGGCCACCATGGGGCTCCTCGGGCTGGCCGGACTGGTCGGCGGGGCTCCGAATCCCTATGTGTATCCGGACAATCTGCCGCGGGTGAACGCCCGCGGCGGGCCCGGAGGTGCGCCGGGGTGCTGGCAGCCCATCACACGCGATCTGTGGCCCGCGCCGGAACTCGTGGTGGACACCGGCGCCAGCCTTGCGCCCTACAACCACTTAGACACCGGCTCGCCGTACGCAATCGAATACGTGTGGGGCCGTCAAGTCGGAGACAACACGATCAACCCATGAAAGTCACCGGCACCGCTATCAAGCTCGGCATCGTCTCGCTGGTGCTGCTGCTGATCACGCTGGCGGTCGTGGTGGTGTTCGGTCAAATGCGTTTCAACAGCACCGACAGCTATACCGCCGAGTTCAGTAGCGTCAGCGGCCTGCGCGACGGCCAGTTCGTCCGTGCCGCGGGCGTGGAGATCGGCAAGGTCAGAAAAGTGCGGCTGCTCGACGACAGCATGCGAGTACAGGTGGACTTCGACGTGGACCGGTCGATCCGGCTCTACCAGTCGACGACCGCGCAGATCCGCTACCTCGACCTGGTCGGTAATCGCTACCTGGAGCTCAAGCGCGGCGAGGGTGATGGCACTGATCGGGTCCTGCCGGCGGGCGGCTTCATTCCGCTGTCTCGAACTTCACCGGCGCTGGATCTCGACGCCCTGATCGGTGGTTTCAGGCCGCTGTTTCGGGCGCTGAATCCGGAGAAAGCCAACACAATCGCGTCGGCCATCATCACCGTGTTCCAGGGCCAGGGCGGCACGATCAACGACATCCTCGATCAGACCGCGCGGCTGACCGCGCACATCGCCGAACGCGATCAGGCCATCGGTGAGGTGATCAACAACCTGAATCTCGTGCTGGACACCACCGTTCGGCACCGCAAGGAATTCGACCACACCGTCGACAACTTCGAGCGATTGATCACCGGCCTGAAGAACCACGCCGACCCGCTGGCCGCCGCCACCGCGTATATCAGCAACGCCGCCGGCACGGTGGCCGACCTGCTCGCGGACAACCGCGCTCTGCTGCACAAGGAGATCAACTACCTACAGGCCCTTCAGCAGCCACTGGTCGACCAGCGCGATCAGCTGGGAGACCTGATCCAAACGATGCCGACCGCGCTCAATCTGATCGGCCGCAGCACCGGCCTGTATGGGGACTGGGGCAATTACTACGTCTGCGACCTCACCATCAAGTGGAACGGCCTGCAGCCCGGCGGTCCGGTACGCACGGTTCGGATCTGGCAGCAACCGACCGGTAGGTGCACGCCGCAATGAGAATACTGACGGAATTCAACCGCGGCCGGGTCGGGCTGATGGGCATCACCGTGCTGGTGCTCGTGGTCGCCGTCGCCCAAACCTTCACCAGCGTCCCGATGCTGTTCGCCAGTCCGAGCTACTACGGACAGTTCGCCAACACCGGTCAACTCAAAAAGAACGACAAGGTGCGCATCTCCGGCGTGAACGTCGGCAAGGTGCAGGCGCTCGAGATCGACGGCAACCATGTCCTGATCAAGTTTTCCGTCGGCGGCAAAAGGATTGGCACCGAGAGCCGACTCGCCATCAAGACCGACAACATCCTGGGCAGGAAGGTGCTCGAAATCGAGTCGCGGGGAACCCAGACGTTGCGACCAGGGGCCGTGTTACCGCTGCGCCAAAGCACCATCCCCTATGAGATCTACGACGCGAACTTCGACATCACCAAGGCCGCCACGGGCTGGGACCTCGACACCATCAAGCGGTCGCTGAATGTCCTGTCGCAGACCATCAATCAGACTTCCCCACGCCTGACCGCCACGCTTAACAGTTTGACCAAATTCTCCGACAGCATCGGTAAACGCGACGAACAGATCAAGCACCTGCTCGCTCAGGCCCACCAGGTAGCCAGCGTGCTCGGTGACCGAAGCGAGCAGATCAACCGGTTGCTGGTCAACGCGAACACACTGCTGGCCGCCTTCAACGAACGCGGACAAGCCATCGATGCGTTGCTGCACAACATTTCCGCCTTCTCGGCCGACGTACAGGGGTTCATCAACGACAATCCGAGCCTGAACGCCGTGCTGGAGCAGTTGCATGCCATCAGTGACCTGCTCGTGGCACGCAAAGCCGACCTCGCCCAAAGTCTCACTTCTGTGGGTCAATTCGCCGCATCTCTCGGGGAATCCGTGGCGTCGGGACCGTACTTCAAGATCGTCATAGCCAACCTGCTGCCGTATTGGATTCTGCAGCCGTTCGTCGACGCCGCCTTCAAGAAGCGCGGCATCGACCCGGAGAACTTCTGGCGCAGCGCCGGGCTGCCCGAGTTCCGCTGGCCCGACCCCAACGGCACCCGGTTCCCCAACGGCGCACCACCGCCCGCGCCGCCGGTGCTCGAAGGCACACCCGATCACCCGGGACCGGCCGTCCCACCCGGAACGGCGTGTTCCTACACCCCACCACCCGACGCGCTGCCGCGGCCATGGAACCCGTTGCCGTGCACCGGTGTTGACGTCGGCCCGTTCGGTGGCAGTTTCCCGGCGCCGATCGACGTAGCCGCCTCACCACCGAACCCCAACGGCCTGCCACCGTCGCCGGGCATCCCGATCGCCGCACGCCCCGGCGAGGCACCACCCGATGTCCCCGGCACACCGGTACCGCTGCCCATCCAGGCACCGCCGGGCGCGCGCACCGAGAACCTGCAACCGGTTGATTTGTTCGCTGCGGTCACCGAGGACACCGGCCACTTGGTGGGCCTGAGCGAGTAAGTGTTTGATC
>NZ_LZKH01000183.1:0-8012 GCF_001672745.1 Mycobacterium sp. E1386 | reverse complement strand
GACGGCCAACTGGGGGGCCAGCGCCAGCAAGACCAGCACCGCGGCGCAAAGCGCCGGAATGGCTTGCCGCCTGCGCGAGGACAGCAATCCCGCCAGCCCGATGGCGCCCATCACGGCCGCCCGCAACACGCTCGCCGTCGGTTCCACGACGATGACGAACGCGATCAGTGTCAGGGCAGCCAGCACGACCGCCGCCCGTGGACCGATCAGGCGTGCGGTGAACAGCACGGCCGCACACACGATGGTCACGTTGGCGCCCGACACCGCCATCAAGTGCGTCATCCCGGCCGCGCGAAAGTCCCGGTCGGTCTCGGCGGGAACCGCCGAGGTGTCGCCCAGCACCAGGGCGGGCAGCATCGCCGCCTGCTCGACGGGCAACGCACCGCGAACCGCGGTTTCGAACCTGTCGCGCACCGTGTGCGCCGCCCGATGCACGGCGCCGGCGGTGCCCAGAGTCGGGCGGCCCGACGCGTTGAGCACAGCGACGGTGAGGTCGCGGCGGGTCGGGCGGCTGATCCTGGCGGTGAACCGCATTGGCCGACCCACCATCAACCCGTCGCCATCCGACGCGAAATCCGGTGCGCGCGCGAAAACGACCACCCGCCCCGAGATCTGCGCGTCGCGCAGACGCTGCAGCGTGGCGCGAAACATGAGCCGGCCGCGGCCCAACGACACCGGGCTCTCCGTTGGGGTGACCGTCACCGGGGCGGCCGTCCCGAACGCCGCGGTGATCGGGTGGCGATCGACCGCCTCGGCGCGCAACGCGGCCGCGAAGCCGAACCCGGCGCCGGTGACGCCGACCGCGACCAGGCCGGCGCTGACGGCCCGATGCCTCCCCGTCTCCCCTCGCCGGCGCGCGGCGCGCCAGACCAGCGCGCCGGCGGCGGCGACCAACAACAGGCAGGCCTGCGCGATCACCCGGCCGATCGGCCACCAGATCCCGGCGGCGGTCACCACCCAGCAGGTGAGCGCGGCCGGCACCAGGCGCGCGTCAACGCGTGCCGCGCCCGGTTCGGCGAGGTCGGAATCGTGCACGGGGGTCAGACACGGACCAGGGCGCGCAACTTCTCCAATCGCGCGGGCCCGATGCCGTCGACATCGGCGAGCTGGTCGACGCTGGTGAATTTGCCGTTCGCCTGCCGCCAGGCCACGATCGCGGCGGCCGTGACCGGCCCGACGCCGGGCAGGGCGTCCAAGTCGTCCACGGTCGCGGTGTTGAGGTCGAGCACCTCACCCGCCTTCTGCTTGCCCGGCCCCGCTCCGGTCCGTGGTGGCGGTGGCTTGGACGTCGGTGTCGTACCGGAGGCCACCGAGCTTCCCAACGCCGCCGACCGTCCGGGGATGGGCGGAAGCCCGACGACGATCTGCTCGCCGTCGCCGAGCGGACGCGCCATGTTCAGCCCGACGGTGTCCGCGCCGTTGACCGCGCCGCCCGCGGCCTGCAGCGCGTCGGCGACGCGCGCCCCGGGCGCCAGGGTGACCAGTCCGGGGCTATGCACCAGGCCCACCACGCTCACCACCACCGGCCGGTCGGGGCCGGCGCTGGGGTTCGCCGACGATTTGGGGCTCGCCGTCGACGCCTTCTCGACCGGCGGCAATTTCGCCGACATCACCGGCGCCGGCCGGTCACGCAGCAGCGTGAACACCGTGACCAGGACGGCCAGCGCGGCCACGATCGCCAACCCGACGGCACCCGCACGGCCCGGGTCGGCGCGCAGCCTGGCCATCCAGCCCCGATCCGGGGCCGCAGCCGGCAGCCACCGCGGCAGCAGTGAATTCTGGTCCTCGTCCACCGCCTCCCCGGGCGACGCCGACCCGGCGCCGTCGGACTCGGCATCCGGTTCGGCACCGAGTCGCCGCTGCAGACGCTCGGCGGGAAGTTCTGTTCGCATGCGCCGACCGTAGGTGCGCCGACCGCCAGATCGGCCCCCGAGCGGCGGCACCGGGACCGCGACTGTGGACTAAGCCGAGGCTGTGCACAAACCGCTATACGGGATGGGTCAAGATGGACCGAAGAACGCATCGCCAGAACCGGGCATCCATCCGACGCTGGTAGCCACGTTCACCCCCAGACGACAGGAGGCCGCCGTGCAACTGGCGCTCACACCGGAGGAAGCCGCGTTCCGCGACGAGCTCCGCACCATCTACACCACCAAGATTCCGGAGGAGCTGCGCGAGCGGGTACGCCGAGGTTCGGCGGAGGTGAACCACGAAGACATCGTGACCAGCCACAAGATCCTGCACGAGCACGGTCTGGCGGTACCGAACTGGCCGGTCGAGTGGGGCGGCAAGGACTGGACGGCCACCCAGCACCAGATCTGGGCCGACGAGATGCAGCTGGCGTGCGTCCCGGAGCCGCTGAACTTCAACACCAAGATGGTGGGCCCGGTGATCGCGGAATTCGGTTCGGAGGAGGTCAAACAACGCTTCCTGCCGCCGACGGCCAGCCTCGACATCTGGTGGTGTCAGGGATTCTCCGAGCCCGAGGCCGGTTCGGACCTGGCGTCATTGCGCACCACAGCGGTGCGGGACGGCGACAGCTACGTCGTCAACGGCCAGAAGACCTGGACCACGCTCGGCCAGTACGCGGACTGGATCTTCTGCCTGGTGCGCACGGACCCGCAGGCGCCCAAACGGCAGGCAGGCATCTCGTTTCTGCTGTTCGACATGAAGACCCCGGGCATCACGCTGCGGCCCATCAAGACGATCGACGGTGGCCACGAGGTCAACGAGATCTTTTTCGAAGACGTCCGGGTGCCCGCCAACCAGCTTGTAGGAGAAGAGAATAAGGGCTGGACGTACGCCAAGTTCCTGCTGGGCAACGAGCGCACCGGCATCGCCGGCGTCGGCCGGACCAAGGTGCGCCTCGCCGAGGTGAAGAAACACGCGGCGGCCACCGGGGTGTTGCAGGATCCCCTGTTCGCGGCCCGCCTGGCCGAGGCCGAAAACGAGTTGCTGGCATTGGAACTCACGCAGTCGCGGGTGGTCACGGACTCCGCGAACGGGCAACCCAATCCGGCTTCGTCGGTCCTGAAGCTGCGCGGCAGCCAATTGCAGCAGATCGCCACCGAGCTGCTCGTCGAGGTGGCCGGGCCCGATGCCCTGCCGGCCGACGGCGAAGACATCGCGTCTCCGGACTGGGCGCAACACAGCGCGCCGCACTACCTCAACTACCGCAAGACGTCGATCTACGGCGGCAGCAACGAGGTGCAGCGCAACATCATCGCGTCCACCATTCTGGGATTGTGAGGCAGCCATGGACTTTCAGTTGACCGACGAGCAGACCCTGCTGCGCGACACGACCCGCGAGCTGCTGTCGCGCAGCTATGACCCGGAGAGCCGCAACAAGGTGATCGGCTCCGACCTGGGCTGGAGCCGCGAGGTGTGGAGTCAGCTCGCCGACACCGGGATCCTCGGCCTCGGCTTCGACCCGGACGAGGCGGGCCAAATCGAGATCATGGTCGTGCTCGCCGAAGCCGGGCGCCGGTTGGCCCCCGAGCCGATCCTGCACGCCGCGCTTGCGCCCGGCGCGCTGATCGCCGAGCGGGGCACCGACGCCCAGAAGGCGCAGCTCGAAGACGTCGCGGCCGGCCAACGGCTGCTGGCCTTCGCCCACCTGGAACCCGGCCACCGTAAGCCGACCGCGGACGTGGGCACCAAGGCTGTGCGGCAAGGAGATTCGTGGACATTGAGCGGGCGCAAGAACCCGGTGCTCGCCGGCGACTGCGCCGACGCGCTGGTGGTCAGCGCCGCCTTGCCGGACGGCGGCACCGGCCTGTTCCTGGCCGACGCGGGCGCGGTCACGCGTCACCCGTACCGGACCTTCGACGGACAACGCGGCGCGCAGGTCGACTTCGACGCAACACCGGCGGAACCCTTGGGTGAAGCCGTCGACGCGTCCCAGGCCATCCTCGGCACCATCATCCGCATTCAGGCGGCGCTGTGCGCCGAAGCGGTCGGGGTGATGGAGGAAGCGCTGCGGCTGACCACCGATTACCTCAAGACCCGCAAGCAGTTCGGCGTCACACTCAACAAGTTTCAGGCACTCACGCAGCGGGCGGCCGACATGTACGTTTCGCTGGAACTGGCCCGCAGCATGAGCATGTACGCGTCGATGTCGATCGCCGACGGCAACCTCGAGCCGGTGATCGCCTCGCGCGCCAAGCTGCAGATCGGCCGCTCGGGTCGGCATATCGCCCAGGAGTCGATTCAGCTGCACGGCGGGATCGGCGTGACCGCCGAATATCCGGTCGCCCACTATGCGGCCCGGCTCACCGCGATCGAACACATCCTGGGAACCTCGAGCGACCACCTGCACAATCTGATCGACCACATCGGCGACTACGACCTCGCCCGCCTCTAGCCCATGACGGAGCTGTCCGACAGAGTCGTCGAGTTCCTGTCAGCCGGCACCCGTACCGGGATGCTCGGTTACGTCGCAGGCGACGGCCGGCCGCTGGTCGCGCCGGTGTGGTTCGTGGTCGACGGCAACCAGCTGGCGTTCAACACCGGCCGCGAAACGTCGAAAGGGCGTGCCCTGCACCGTGATCCGCGAGTGGTGATCTGCGTCGACGATCCCCATCCGCCGTACTCGTTCGTTCAGGTGCAGGGCGTGGCCACGGTGAGCGAGGAACCGGCCGACGTACTCGACGTCGCCACCCGGACCGGCGCCCGGTACATGGGTGCCGACCGCGCCGAGGAGTTCGGCCGCCGCAACTCCGCGCCCGGCGAACTGGTGGTGCGGGTGCGCCCGACCAAGGTGATCGCCGGTTTCGATATCAGCGACTGACGCGGGGGCCGAAGAACGCGAACCGGTTCGTCGCGGGGATCATCCGGGCGCGCCGACGGGTTCGCTACCGCCTGACTCCGGAACCAGATCGGGCACCTGGCTGGCCAGGTACTCGGCGAGCGAGCTGATCGTCGGGTAGTCGAAAACCGCTGTGGCGCTGATGGTGAATGCGCCGCCGAACTGGCCGTACAACCGGTTGCGGAGTTCGACCGCCATCAGTGAATCGGTACCCAGGTCGAGGAAGCGGCTGGTCGCGGCGGGCGGCTGCGCGAGCCGCAGGAATTGTTGCACTTCCTGCTGCAGGAATTCGGTCAGGAAACTGACCCGCTCCGCCTCCGGCACCTCATGCAGCTTCTTGAGCAGCTCGCTGTCGCCGGGCGTCGTGGCGGTCTCGCGCGGCAGCAAGTGGTCGAGAATCGGTGGGCGTGAACCCCGCAGCATCTTCGCGGCACGCTGCCAGTTGGCCTTGATCACGGTCGCCTGCCCCGTTCCGTGGGCAACGATTTCACCGAGCGCATTGAGGGCTGCCGTGGGTTCCACCGAAACCAGGCCTTGCGCACCGAGGTTGGCGCGCGCCGCCTCCGAAGCGGCCATGCCGCCGTGCGCCCAGGGACCGAAGTTGACACTGGTCGCGGGCAAACCTTGCGCTCTGCGTTCGGCAACGAGCCCGTCGAGCAACGCATTGGCGGTTGCGTAGTTGGCCTGGCCGGGCGAACCGAGCACGCTGGATATCGAGGAGTAAAGGATGAAGAAGTCCAGATCGTCTTTCCTGGTCAATCGGTGCAGATTCCAGGCGCCCAACGCTTTCGGCAGCAGGGTCGTCCGGAAGCGTTCGACGCTCTGCTGCGGCAGCAGCGCGTCGTCGAGGACGCCCGCCAGGTGCAGCACCCCCGCCAGCGGCGGCAGCTCCGCCCGGATCCGCTCCAGCAACTCCTCGACCTGGGACTCGTCGCCGACGTCGGCCGCAACGGTGTGGATCCGGCAGCGGTAGCGCTCGGTGATGTTGGCGATCACCTGTTGCGTGTCCGCGTCGGGTTCGCGGCGGCCGGTCAGCACGATGTCACCGGCACCGAGTTGGGCGAGGTAGGACGCCGTGTGCAGGCCGAGGGCTCCGAGGCCCCCGGTGATCAGATAGCTCCGATCACCTTGCGGCTGTAGCGGGTTCGGCATCTGCAGCACGATCTTGCCGATGTGCCGCGCCTGCTGCATGCGCCGAAACGCGGTCTTGGCCTCGCTCAGCGGGTAGATCTCGGCGGACAGCGGCGTCCACTCGCCGCTGCCCAACCCGTCCGACACTTCGGTCAGCAATCGCTGGATGCGTTCTGGGTCTTGCAGAATCGTCCCGTCCAGTGCAACCACTTCGTAGTCGATGTCGGGACGGGCCGCCGCCATTCGCTCCGGGGTCCAGATGTCCCGCTTGGCGATCTCGGCGAAGCGCCCATTGTGGGCGGTGGCCCGCACGGTCGCTTCCACAAAGCCCTCGTTGGTCAGGCTGTTGAGCACCACATCGACGCCGGCACCGCCGGTGTCGGCGAGGATCTGTTCCGCGAAATCCGTTGTGCGCGAGTCATATACATACTCGACACCCAGGTTGCGCAGGGTCGCGCGTTTGTAGGCGCTGGCGGTGGCGAAGACGGTCGCCCCGTGCTGCTGCGCCATTTGGATGGCAGCCAGGCCGACGCCACCGCTCGCGGCGTGAATCAGCACGCGGTCACCCGGCTTCAGCTGCGCCCAGTCGAACGCGAGCCGGGCCGTCAGTGCGGCAGCCGGAATGGTCGCCGCGGCCACCGCGCTGAGCCCGTACGGCACCGGCGCCAGCAATTGAGCGGGAACATTGATCCGACTGGCGAACGCTCCCTGCATGAAGCCAAAGACGCGCTGGCCGACCTCGAATCCGGTTACGTCGGAACCCAACTCGGTGACGATACCCGCGAAGTCGCCGCCGATCAGCCCCGGATCGCCCGGGTAGAGGCCCAGCACATTGAGCACATCCCGGAAGTTGAGGCCGGCGGCCTCCACCCGAACTTGCACCTGGCCCGCGGCCGGCGACAGCACTTCCGTCTCGGCGAGTCGCAGGTTGTCGATGGCGCCGCGTTCAGTCGGCGCCAGGACATAGTCGCCTGTGCGCGGCACCGCGAGGTGACCGCTGCGTGCCCATGGCACCAGCCTGGATGCCAGGAACTTGCCTTGCCGCAGTGCGAGTTCCGGCTCGTGGACAGATCCGTCCGGTGCGCGGAGCAGGCGTGCGAGCGAGTGCGCGGCCGTGTCCGATCCGTCGTGGTCGGCCAGCCTGCAGCGCAGCGTGGGCTGCTCGGCGATGGCGGTACGCCCCAGCCCCCACAGCGCCGCCTGCACCGGATCCACCTTTTCGCCGGGTTCGGTCGCCACCGCTCGTTCGGTGATGATCCACAGCCCGCCAGGCAGATTCACTCCCTCTTCGGCCAGCAGAGTTCGCATCGCGCCGAGGATGTTGTCGATGTCGGTCTCCAGCCGAGCGCCGAACTCGTCGCTTGACTCCTCCGAGTTCGGTCGGCCCCCGCCACGCCAGACGATGCCGGTGATCGACGCACCGCTCTCCTGGGCGCGTGCGATGAGCTGCTGCCAGCCCTGCTGGCCCATCGCCGCTTCGGACCGGATACAACCCGGTAGCTCGGCGGCCAGCTCGTCGAAACCTGCGACCAGCCATGTGCCGTGGGCTTTTTCGCCGGGTCCGGTATCACTGATCGGCTCGGGCACCGGCACCTCATGCCAGCCCAGGGTGTACAGCAACCGGGAAGCGTCGCCGCCAAGCCCGCGCAATAAGGCTTCCCGGGGCGCGCGTTTGACGGTGAACTCGCGTATTCCGCCCAGGTGGCGGCCATTCCGATCCACGAAATCGAGATCGAAGACCTGGGTTTCGCTTTCGATACCGCCGGTACGCCACTTCGCGCGGCAGTAGAACCGCTGTGGCATCCGATCCGACAGCACCACCCGTCCGTACCGCAGCGGGAGAAACAGATCCGGAACCGCGCCCTGTTCGGTGGCCGCGAGAAGCGCCGGGAAGGCCGGGAAGGCGACGCCGGTGCAGAGGTCCAGCAGCACCGGATGGATGGGCTCACTGCCCAGATGTTCGGCGAGTTCGTCGCCGACGACGACATCGCCGAGCGCCTCACCTTCGCCCACCCAAAGCGATTTCAGGGATGTCGACCAGGTGGGTCCCCACGCCAGCTCCATGTCGGCGAAG
>NZ_LZKH01000182.1:0-17546 GCF_001672745.1 Mycobacterium sp. E1386 | reverse complement strand
GGCGGCGGGTTTGGCCACGCTTGCCGGTGACGAGTTCGGTGGCGGCCCAACGGTTCCCATGGTTCCCGGCACCTGGGAAGCCGATGCTCGCGGCGACACGCGGTAGGGCGGTGCGCCGAAATGCCCAACCGGTCGGGTTGCCGCCCTTCGCATCTCAGACCTTCGTCCCCTTCGGGGCGCTGACTTCGTAGCCGCCCGTGTCGTCGGTGAAGGTGACCAGGAACTGGTGTTTGAGATGGTCGATGGTGGCCTGGCAGGTGAAGGAGCCACCCTTGGTGACGGTCGGATTTTGTCCGTCGTTGCAGGTGACGTCGCTGACGTTTTTGGCCCCGTAACCCGCTGGGTCGGACAAGACGTGCGCGACGCCGGCCTGCACGGCGGTGACGTCGAGCTGTTTGGTGACGAAAAAGCCCGGAGCCCAGAACCCCGCGACGAGCACGGCCACCGCGCCGACCATGATCGCTGAGCCCAGGTAGAGCGACCGACGTCCGCCGCGTGGAGCGGGCGTCGCCGGCGGCCAGAAGCCCCCACCAGCGGGCCGTTGGTGATGCGGGTAGGGGAATGGCCCGTGCGGGGTCCTTATGGGAATGGGGTGTGGGCGGGGCAGAGGCACGGTGGGCGGATCGACGAAGCGCCCAGGGGGGACGGGCGGCATGCCGGCGGGTCGCTGGGGGCATTGCCGTGGCGCCGGGGGCGGCTGTCGCTGCATCGGATACCTCATCTCCCAAAGCTTGGTGTGGCGTCGGCTGATGCTTGAACTTTAACCGAAGCAGTAGCGGATCGCAACGGTTATAAACGGTGCGCCAGTGACCGAACGCATCTTGGTCGCCACCGGCACAGGCGAGCCGGCGGCGAGGTCGGCCATCCATCGCCGCTGGAACCGGACCCGCTGAGCTGCGCGGAATTGCTGTAAGAAGGCCGCATACGAGACGGGCCGCGGCATTTCTTCCAGCCGAGTGCACACAAAGCAGATGTAGCATCATCAGCAATGCATTGGGTCCTACCGCAGCAGTGAACCCACGCGGGAGCGAGGAGCGACAATTGACGTCCGGCCAACCGACGACCGCGCTGACCGTACGGGTCGGGCATGCGACGCACACGCTGTACCCCGGGGCCGGCGTCGCCGTCATCGGTAGGGACGCCGGGGCCGCGGTTCAGGTAGACGACGAGAGGGTCGCGGGGTGGCACGTCCGGCTCGAACCGCACGGCAACGACTGGCAGGCCTTCGACACCAGTGGCAATGGGATGTTCGTCGACGGAATCCGCCGCAATTCGGTGTTGATCACCGGCGTCACCACCATCTGTCTGGGGGCGCCTGACGGGGCAGCCGTGACCCTGATCCCGCAGCGCCCGTCGGAAGTGACGCGCGAGGAGCCGACCCAGGTGGTGCGCCCGTTCGAAGCCGATGACGAACAATGGTGGGAGGGCCAAAGCGACCCCGGCGTCGTACGCGCCGGCAGCGCGGTCGCCGAGCGCCGCCAGCAGCTGGGCATCTCCCAGCGCAGCCTGGACCGCGACGGAATCATCAACGCGGGCGCTCTCATCAACTTCGAGAAGGGCCGCAGCTGGCCGCGTCGCTCGACGCTGGAGCGGCTGGAGAAGGTGCTGGAATGGCCGACGGGCCACATCACGCGCATCCGGCGCGGGGCGGTTCCGGTGCCCACCGGCGGCGCCGGCGGAGCCGGGGCACCCGTGGGGGCTCGCCGCGACGAGGCCACCGAGGTATTGGCCGACTCGATTCAGGCGCCGCTGATGGCCGAGACGGTGGAACTGGCCATGCACACCCTCATCACCGCCGTCTCAGGATTGCCCGAGCCGACCGATCCCGATTTCACCCCCAGGGCCACCAATATCCTGGCCGATCTGCGCAAGCTCGAGAGGCTGGCATCGAGCGCTGCCCGCAACGCCAAAGGCAGCCCAGCGGTCATCCTGGCGTTGAGCAGTGTGCGGCGCAGCTATAACGACCTGATGATGCGCGCGGCGCGCTCGCCGGCGGCCACCTTGGGCCAGCGGCTCTACGGCGCCCGTCACCGGGCGGAACTGAGCCTGGAAGAGGCGGCTAATGGCGCGGGACTGCCGGCGTCCGTCCTCGAAGATGCCGAATCGGAGCGCATCATCGCCCCCGAGGCCGCCCGGGCCATCGAAAACCTCATCGCGCAGCTCTCGATCGGTTGACGCGCCGCAGTGCGACCGGCGCGCGGATTATCCGCGTGTCGCGGGGGGCGGCGCCGGGGATTGCGTCCAGGGAGCCGGGCGTGCGGCGCCGAAGGCTTGGGCGGCCTCGCGTCGCAAAGTCTTTCGTGCATTGTGGTTTTCGATTAAGGCAAACCAGTTCCAGCCCAAGACGGAGGCCAAACTCCACCAACCGGCGAGCAGATTATGCAATAGAGCGTCGTGCAGTGCCGCTTCGCACTGGGCAAAAGTTCCTGTGACGGTATAGGTCTGGTTGAACATCAGGATGATCGCGCCGGTGTGTTTCCTGATCCGTACCCGGAAGAGCGGTTGGTTGCCGGTGGGGCGCGGGGGTGGGTAGCCGGCGCGCGGCCCCCAGTGCGTCGGCGCGTGTGCGGGTCCGTGGACAGGCCACGCGGCCGGGGGATAGGACTGAGCGTACCCGTAGGGCTGCTGGTAGTGGGGTTGTGGCTGGGGCATGGCTACTCCGTAATAGGTTGGGGAAGTGGGGGTTTCACGAATTCTTGCTAAGGGCGGTCGGGAGGGGCGGATCAGGCCTGTGAGATCGCGGCGCTGGTTTTAGCGACGATGTCGCTTGCTTGGCTGGTGGTGTCGAACCCGCACCACAGGGTGTCGATGACGACGTTGTTGACCAGCCCGATGGCGCGTTGGCAGATCGGACCGCGGCCACTGGGCTGGGTTTGAACAATGGCCAGCGAGGTGTCGGTGGCCTGCAGTTCGCCGAGACCCCAGGTGGTTGGGGCGTGACCGGGCGGAGTGACGGTGATGGACCGGTTGGCGCAGCCAGACCAGCTTGTCTTGGACTTACCGAAGAATTGCTGGGCTGAATCGGCGTCACGGAAGCCGACCAGGACCTGCAGCAGCGCATGCTCGCGCGCTACGGCTGTGGCGTCATCGAGTATCTGCCCTTGCACCGCCGTCCAGTTGCTGCCTTGGTAAGCGGTCGCTTCGGCGGGTGCGTAGGTGTCCAGGCAGCCGGGGTTGGAGACCATCTCGTCGTCGTGCCACATTCGCGTCACCGGCTTACGCACCGTCATGCCGGTGGTGTGCGCGATCGCGTTGACGTCGTCTTCCTTCAACAGCAGATCGGCGAGGTGCTGGGGCAGGATCGCGGGCGGTTGCCAGCGGCCGAGGTCCGGGGCGGCCGCGGGGTGCCCGGTGGTGGTGGCGGTGCATCCGCTCAGCGACAGAGCTGAGGCGACCGCGGCGAGGATTGCCCAGCGCACGGCGGGCGCGAAGCGGGGTCGACGTCGGGCGCTGTCCCGATCGGGGGTGCCGCTTATCGGTCCAGCTTGGTGTTGCTGCGAAACAGCCCTCATGTCGGGGTCCTCCTGCCAGTCGTCCGGTATGACGCAGACGCTAGCAGCGAAACCGCAGCAGCGCAACGGTTAGAAACGTTGCATCAGGTGCAGCGCTGTGTTTCAATTCGGTTCATGCAGCACCACCTCGTCATCCCCGAAGGACTCCCGATGCCCCACCACCCGCACTCGCCGACGAACACGACACACCCTGCACCGCGAAACGCCCCGCCGGTACCGCGCGGCGCCTACGGACCTGCGCGGACGGCGCCGGTCGTGGCCGGGCGCGGGGACGAGGTCACCACCGTCTTGCCCCGCCGGCCCTTCGGGTATGCGGGCGCGCCCGGCGCGCCGCCCGGAATGCCCACCTGGGGTCCAAACCCCGGCTACCGGCCCTCGTCCACCCCGGGGCCCCGACGCGGCCAGCCCACCTGGGCCCGGGTCGCCATCGGGGCCGCAGTCGTGGTCGTCGTGGTGTGTGCGGGTCTGATGATCAACGTCGCCAGCAGCCCCGACGAGAGCTCGACAGTGATGCCCGCGCCCGTCACCTCCGCGCCGCCGATCGACCCGGGCCCGGCACCCCAGGCTCCGACGGTGCCGTTGTCGGCGCTGCCCGGGCTGATGTTGGATGTTGCGACCATCAACAGCATTGAGGGTGCGACAGACATCGCGCCTCAGCCCGACGACAATGGCAAAGACGACTACGCATACAGCGGCGTGAGTACCGACCGCCCCGAATGCAGCGAGATCCACGCTCCGGCAATGGAATCAGAGCTTGACAACAGCGGCTGGATAGGGGTGCGAACGCAGTCCCTGCAGGACCGCGACGGCGCCCGGCACCGCAATCACAGTGCCGCGATTTACTTCGCCACCGCCAAGGCGGCCAACGACTTCGCGGCCAAGCAAGCCCTGGCCTGGCCCAAATGCAATGGCGCCACCCTGCACCTCACGGAACGGGGCTACCCCGGCAGCATCTGGATAGCGGGCACCACCACCAATCATGACGGCATGATCAGCATCACCAACACCCAAGAAGGCGGTGGGGGCTGGCAGTGCCAACGGGCTTTGACCGCACGCAACAACATCGTCATCGACGTGCGCAGCTGCGGTGCGAACCGCACCGATCAAGCGATCACCATCGCCACCAGAATGGCCGAGCGCGTCACCACCCGCTCCGGGTGAGAACGCGAGTGATGCGCCCGGGCAATGATGGGCAAAATCAGTGAACGGATCTGATGCGCTGGTAGTAGCAACTACCATTCTGCTGGTCTGGTCGGGGACGCCACAGGTGGCCGGCAGCGGGCGCCGAAATGAGGGATAGGGGATGGGGGATGGGCACGCGCCGCGCGACCGCTCCCGACGGATCGGCCCGGTTGCTGATCGCCACGGCGGTCGCGGTGATCGCCCTCGGCACCGGCTGCTCGACGGTGGTCACCGGCAGCGCCGTCAAGTCCGGCGGCCCGGCGCCCGCGGGGGCCAACGTGGCGCTGCTCGACCCCGGTAACTACCCGCGTCGACCGCGTCCACCGCTGGGCACCGTTGCCGACGACGCAGCCGGCCGCCGCGTCGAAGCCCAGCGGATGGCAGACATGGTGGCGGGACCCTGGCAGGTCGACGGGACGCTGATCAGTCCACTGAGCGCCGAAATCGCGCCCACCACTGCGCTTCCCGAGCCCGGGCGGCTCTCGGCGCTGGTGCGCGGCGATTCGATCGCCGCGATCGCCGCCGCGCATCGCTTCGTGGCCGGCTTCGTCAGCGGGCGTGTCACCCCGCCGCCTCCACGCGGTCAACCGCCCACTGACAAACCCAAGATCCTGGACAACGGGGTGTTCCGCTTCCCCAGCCCACAGGACGCCACCGACGCCGCCGCGGCCGAGCACGCCGCCGACATGGCCACCGTCCGGCCGGGCGACATCCCGGCCACCCGGTTGTCAATCCCGCACTACCCCAACACAGTTGCCAACGTGGCGCCGCTGTCCGGAGGCTTCGAAGCCGAAGCGTTCACCGCTCACGGCCCGTACGTGTTCTTCCAGTTCGCCGGCTCTAAAGAGAGCGCGGACGCGGTCGCGGACATGATTGCCAAGACCCTGGACCTGCAAGGCCCGCTGGCCGACCACTTCCAAGCCACACCGGTAGACCAGCTGGCCGCCCTGCCCGCCGACCCGACCGGACTGCTGGCCCGCACCGTGCCGGCCACCGATCCCAGCGTCAACCAGGCCGCGGTCTATCCACCGCACGGCGCGCTGCATTTTCGGCCTGATCCCGTGGCGACGCAAGCGATGTACAGCGACGCGGGCATCGGTCACGTCGCCGCCGACCGCACCACCGTCTACGAGGCGGTCGATCCCACCGGCGCCCAGCGGGCTGCCGACGGGCTCGCCCGCATCGACGTGCCCTTCCTGGCCTACCACGCCGCCCCCGGCATCAATGGACTGCCATCGGCGCGTTGCTTCGACCGCGGCCCCGACAGCACGGAGCTGAGCGCAGTGCGCTTTTTATGCATCGCCACCGCCGACCGCTACGCGTTCAAAGCCACTGCCGCGCAAGAGGTCGAGGCGCACCAGATCGTCGCCGCCCAATATCTGATGTTGACAGCGCCATGAGGGGCCGCCTCCGCCTGTGGGCCCTCGCCGCCGCGGTCGCGGCGGCGACGGTGGCTTGCAGTACGACCATTGCGGGGACCGCTGTGAAAGCACCCGGGGCGGACAGTTCCGACGGCGTCGACCTCACCCTGCTCGATGCCGGGAACTTTCCCACCACGCCGCGCCCGCCGCTGGGCGTCGCCGGCGACGCGCTGCGGGGCGGGTGGGCCGAAGGGCGCCGCCTGGCCGGCGCGGTGGTGGGTCCCTGGGAGGTTGACGCCGACCTGATCGACTACGCGCAAATCGATTCCGGCGTGGTCAAAGATACCGACGCGGTCAACGCCCTGCTGGGCAGTCCAATGGGTGAGGGCCTCAACGGCCGCAACCTGGTGGCTGGGTTTTCCGGCTCGCGCCACACCGAAAAAGGCGCCTACAAAGGGCTGCTCAACATCGTATTGGAACTGGGCAGCCCGGCCGATGCGACAGCCGCGGTCGCCGACATGGTCGCCAAAGGCGCAACCTTGACCATGCCCTTCGAAACCAAACCAATTCCCACGCAACCGTTTTCAATCCCGCGTCACCCGGAGACGGCCGCGCTGACCTACCAGTGGACCGCACAATACCCAGCACCCGGCGGTCCACGGTTTTCGGTGACCGCCCTGACCGCCCACGGCCGGTACGTGCTCGCACAAACGGCGACATCGGCCGACAGGGCTGATGTCGCGGCTCAATCGATCGCCACCGCACTGGATTTGCAGCAGCCCTTGATCGACGGCTTCAGGCCGACCCCGCCGGATCAGATAGCACACCTGCCGTTGGATCCCGACGGCCTGATGTCACGCACCGTGCCGCCCCGACAAGAAAACGAGTCGATCAACGACGGCATCTATGACGCGCACGGAGCGCTGCTCTTGGAGGCCGGCGACCCGGTCCACCTACAAGCCTTATTCAAATCCGCCAATGTGCAGCAGGTCGCGTACGTCCTCGAAACCAGGGTCTATCAAACCCCCGACGCCGGGGCGGCGGCGCGCATCGTCGCCGATATGACCGGGCCGCAACAGGTGGGCGGAATCAGCGGTATGCCCAAGGCGAAATGCTTCAACGAAACGCTGGGCTACTGGTGCGTGGCCCGCGCGGATCGCTACGCCTACGAGATGCAAAGCGAGCAAGAGAACGCGCTGCATCAGATGATGGCCGCCCAATATCGCCTGCTGACCGGGAAATGAGCCCCTAATGCCTCTTGCTGTCGGAACCGTTATCGCCGGATACCGCATCGAGGGCGTGCTGGGCTCGGGTGGCATGGGCACGGTCTATCTGGCCCGGCACCCCACGCTGCCCCGCAACGACGCTCTGAAGATCCTGTCCGCCGAGCTGTCTGTGGACCGCCAATTCAGAGTCCGGTTCACCCGCGAGGCTGACCTGGCCGCCACGCTGAACCACCCCAACATCGTGCGGGTGTACAACCGCGGCGAAACCGACGACGGACAGCTGTGGATTGCCATGGAGTACGTCGAAGGTACCGCCGCCAACGATTTGGACCGCGCCAACCTCACCGGAACCCGCATCGTGCGCATCATCACCGACGTCGCCGCCGCACTCGACTACGCCCACTCGCGGAGGGTATTGCACCGGGACATCAAGCCTGGCAACTTCTTGGTCTCCGCGCCGGGCACCGACCACGAACGGGTGTTGTTGGCAGACTTCGGCATTGCCCGCGCCCTCGATGACGCCACAAGTTTGACCGCGACGGGCTCCATGGTCGGCACCGCTGCGTATGCGGCCCCGGAAACCATCGAGGGCCGGCCGGCGGACCACCGCAGCGACATCTATTCGCTGGGATGCGCTCTGTTTCGGCTGCTGACCAGCCGCACGCCCTACGAGGACAACTCCTTGTCGGCGATGTTGGCCGGACACCTGATGCGGCCCGTGCCGCGCCCCAGCGAAATCAATCCCACCCTGACGCCCGCGATCGACGACGTGATCGCCCGCGCGCTGGCCAAGGATCCCGACCAGCGCTTCCAAACCGCTGGCGCGCTGGCCGTCGCCACCGCCGCCGCGCTGACCAACAGTTCCGCGCCGGCTCCGATCGCCGGGCCACCAGCAAGCAACCCGACCAATCCCACCGTGACCTATCCACCGACCGTCCCGCCCACCCCGGCGGCCTTCGGCCCGGTGTGGGACCCGAACTACGCTGCGCACCAGCAATTCTCAAGCGCTCCTCCCTCGCCGCCCCCAGTCGGCCCGCCCGATTCTGTAGGGAAAGCCAAGCGCCGCAAACGCACTCGCCTCGTCGTCGCCGCGACAGCCGTTGTTGCCGTGCTGGTCGCGGCAATCGTGTTGGGAATTCACCTGTTCGGCCGCACCGGCGGTAGCTTGGGTCCTTATCAGCCACAGACCCTCAACACGAAGTTCGGCACCATCAAACTGCAGCACCGGCCGGTGGCTATCGCCGCACTGGGCCCCGGCGATCCAGACGCGGTCCTTTCACTTGGTGTCCAACCCGTCCTGATGAACGCCGCCAACGCGACCGTGCCGACCTGGTTACAACCGTTGATCCACTCATCGCCACCGGTGTTCGCCGCGGCCGATACCGGCGCCATCACCGCGGCGAAACCCGACCTCATCATCGACACCGGCGATATCGACCAGCCCACCTACAACTCCTTGGCGGCCGTCGCGCCCACCCTCGCCCAACCTGCCGACAACCCCGAAGGCTGGACCTGGCAGACGCAGCTGAACTGGATCGCCACCGCCCTCGGTCGCACCGAGGCAGCCAAAGACTTGCTCGACAAGACGCAATCCGAGCAGAACACGATCCGTTCCGAGTATCGGGCCTTTTCCGGCAAATCCATCGTCGTGGTCAACTACACCGGCACCGCCACGACCGCCGCCGCGACCCCATCGCCGCCGAGCGGCTACCTGGAAAGCATCGGCTTCACCTACAACACTCAGTACAAGCGCAGCCCAGGTGGCCCGGCACAAGTCCCGTTCGACATCAACGACGTCGCCTATGCCGCTCAACGCAGCGACGTCATGCTCTTGCTGCGCACCGACCCCGCTGCCGGCGGCGGGGGATACGCCGGCCTGCCCGCCAGATACGGCAGTTTCGGCGGCACCCTCGTGATCGTCGACGACCCCGCCACCATCGCCGCGCTCAACGCCGGCGGCCCCGCGGCCACCAGCTACCTCAACACCGCGCTGGTCACCAAGCTCGGCAACCAAATCCGCTGACGATGCAGACCGCGGCCAACGTCCGCGTTCGAACCGCTGGGTGTATGCCCCGTGCCCACCCTCGCCGTCACGGATCCACACGCGGTGATGTGCTGTGAGCTGTGCCCTGTCACCTGTGCGCAATGCGGGGCTGCGGTGTGAGGAGGGAGTCGAACCCTCTGCACTGCCCTCCGTGCGCCAGGAGAGGCCGGACTTGACCCGCCGGCCAGGGCTCGTGCGCGCCTCCGCGACGCCTACCTGCTACACCCGGGTTCATTACTCCAACAGGTCTACCTCCCAGTTCGATCGCTGGATCCGCACGTCGAGCTCACGAAGCTCACGAGCCACCTGATCGGCTTGAGCACGCACATCGGCAACGGTCAAGGCGGACAACATCTTTAGCTCAGAACGCAATTGTCGAGAATAACCCTGCTGGTTGATCCCGGCGGCCGCGTCCGCTGCGCTCTTGAGAACGTGGTGACGCCAGCGCAGCGCGTCCCGGCGGGCCAACGCATCGGTCAGCGTGCCGTCTGTGCCGATCGTTGTCGCCGCATTCGTGCGATTGATTCGCCGGATCAAGGCTTCGTACTCGACGAGCACGCCCTCGACTTCAGTGAGCAGTGCTGCCGCATCCTCGGCGGGTTCTTCGCCCTCCTGATAGCGGGCATTGCTCACGATGCGTGTGCGCAACTGCTCAATGCGGCGCAACGCATCGGCCCGCAGTGACAACGCCTCGGCCAACTTCACAATGTTCCCTCCGGTGGGTGGCGCAACTGCCTAACCAGGATAGGTCCGGGGGAAGCCTCCCCAGCGGCGATCGTCGACGCTGCCACCAAGCGGCACGGCCGCCCGCCGCCGGGCGCCGGTAATGTCGAATTCATGCGTAGCGAAGGCGATACCTGGGACATCACAACAAGTGTCGGTTCAACGGCGTTATTCGTGGCGACCGCGCGAGCGCTGGAGGCGCAGAAGCCGGACCCGCTGGCCGTCGATCCCTATGCGGAGGTGTTCTGCCGCGCCGTGGGCGGGTGGGCCGCCGACGTCCTGGACGGCAAGGCCCCCGACCACCAGCTGAAGACCCCGGACTGGGGCGCGCACTTCGTCGACTTCCAGGGCGCCCGCACCAAATACTTCGACGAGTATTTCCGCCGCGCCGCCGCCGCGGGCGTGCGTCAGGTGGTCATCCTGGCGGCGGGCCTGGACTCGCGGGCCTACCGCCTGGACTGGCCGGCCGGAACGACGATCTTCGAGCTGGACCAGCCGCAGGTCCTCGACTTCAAGCGTCAGGTGCTCGCGGACCACGGCGCGCAACCGAAGGCCGAGCGCCGCGAGATCGCGGTGGACCTACGGGACGACTGGGCGCGAGCGCTGCGCGACAGCGGTTTTGATCCCGCCAAGCCGTCGGCATGGATCGCCGAAGGCCTGCTCATCTACCTCCCGGCCGCCGCGGAGGAGCAGCTGTTCACCGGCATCGACGACCTGGCCGCCGCGGGCAGCCACGTCGCCGTCGAGGACGGTGCCCCGCTCGACCAGGACGAGTTCGAGGCCAAACGCGAGGAAGAACGGGCCGCGATGGCCGCCGGCGCGGAGCGGCCCTTCTATCAGCTCGTCTACAACGAGCGGATCGCGCCCGCCACCGAATGGTTCGGCGACCGGGGCTGGAGCGCGGTCGGCACCCCGCTGGCCGACTTCCTTCGGGAAAACGGCCGGCCGGTGCCCGGACCCGACTCGGATGCCGGGTCGATGGTCTCGCGTAACACCCTGATGAGCGCCGTCAAGGGCTGAGCGCCGGGGGCCGGGAGCCGCCGGGCTTTCAATGACTTTTCCATGAGTTGAGCGCCCGCCGGAACTTTTGCGCGCCGCGCCCCGACTACTACCGGGCTCATCCGTGCGTCGCCCAACAGCCCGGACGACGTCGCTCTCAGCCCGGCGAGGAGTCCTGGCATGCCGCTACGCGCATTGATCGACGGCTCGGCTGGTAGCCGAGGATGACCGCGCCGGTCTGGATGGCTTCCCCGCCGGAGGTCCATTCGGCTCAGCTGAGCAGCGGTCCCGGCCCGGCGGGCCTGCTGGCCGCCTCGGCGGCGTGGGGTTCGCTGAGCACGACCTACGCGTCGGCGGCGGACGAGCTGTCCGCGACCCTGGCCGCGACGCAGGCCGGCGCCTGGGAGGGGCCCACCGCCGAGCAGTACGCGGCCGCCCATGCGCCCTACCTGGCCTGGCTGATGCAGGCCAGCACCGACAGCGCGGCGGCCGCCGCCCGGCACGAGACCGTGGCCACGGCCTACACGGCGGCGCTGGCCGCCATGCCGACGCTGCCGGAACTGGCCGCCAACCACACGATCCACGGCGCCTTGGTGGCGACGAACTTTTTCGGCGTCAACACCATTCCGATCGCGGTCAACGAGGCGGACTACGCGCGGATGTGGGTACAGGCGGCCACCACGATGTCCACATACCAAGCGGTCTCGACCGCCGCGGTGGCGTCGGCGCCGCAGACCGGGCCCGCGCCACAGATCGTGCAGGCCACCAACGGCGGGCAAGACAGTGACGATGACGGAATCGTCGACAACGACGGTGGTAACCCATACCAGCTGAGCTGGTGGATCAACCGATTCACCGAGATTTTCCAGACCATAGAAAGAGATTTGGCGGAGTTTCCCACGGACCCGGCCGACGCAATCGAGGATTTGATACAAGACATTTTCGGGCCGGCCGGACTCATCGCCGACGAGTTCACCCACGTGGGCGAGGCCCTTCAGGCGTTCCCACAGCTTGCCGCCGTTCCGTTCATCGTGCCGGGTGGATTTGCGGGGGGGATAGCAGGTTTGATTCTGATGGCCGGAATCCAACCGGCCCCTGCTCCCGTGGCCGGGCCGGCACCGGTGGCCCCTGGACCTATTGCGCCCGTCGGCGGGGGCGCTCCGGTCGTTGCGAGCGCCGCCGCCCCGGCCACGGCGCCGGCGCCGTCTTCTCCCCCGACGTCGGCGGCTCCATCACCCGCGCCGGCCGCGGCCCCGGCAACCGCAGCTCCCTCGCCGCCACCGGCCACCGGCGGAGAGGGAGCCGCCTTCCCCTACCTGGTCGGCGGGCCGACCGCGGGTTTCGGCTCGGGGGCCACCGCCGGTGCGCAACGCAAGGCGCCGGAGCCCGATGCGGTCGCGGCCGCCGCTGCGGCATCGGCATCGGTGCGGGAAGCCCAGCGGGCTAGGCGGCGGCGCCGGGCGGCGATGAAAGACCGCTACCGCGGCTACGAGTTCGTGGACCTGGAGCCGGATGGCGACGCAGCGGAGGATCCGCTCGACGACGCGTGGTCGTCCGTCGCATCGGAGCGCGGCGCCGGGCCGCTGGGTTTCGCCGGGACGGCGCGCAAGGGCGGCGCCGACGCGACGGGCCTGGCGACGCTGGACGGCGACGGGTTCGGCGGCGGTCCGACACTGCCCATGCTGCCGGGCTCTTGGGAGCCGGATTAGCGGGGCGCCCGCTCCAGGCCGGAACTTTTCAGGGGTGGCGTACGACTACTGGCTTGTCCGGCGACCGGCGCGGCGGGGGACCCCCAAGATTGATAATGAAAATGATTTTCGATAAGCTCGGCCGCCTAGAAGGCGCTGACAACGGCCTGCCAACCTGCAGCGGCGGCAGATCAACCGTAATTGCGGCCGATTCTGCTGGTGAGCACCCTCATTAGCGGCATCGAACGGGGAGTGGAGTGGTGAGTCGGACGGGCGCTCGTGCCTCGACACTTAGCTTATGCAATGCTAACTTCAGGCGGGTCAAGTTAGGGGAGGCTACACAAATGGAAAGACGTGGCCGTGGAACTCGGTGACACCGGCGTGCTGGCGGCTCAACCCGTCAATTCTCGAGCGGACGTCAGGGTGGACGGCGACGTCGTGAGCCGGTTCGCCACCTGCTGCCGCGCCCTCGGCATCTCCGTGTACCAACGCCAGCGCCCGGCCGACCTCGCAGCCGCGCGTTCCGGCTTCACCGCGCTGACCCGCATCGCCCACGACCAGTGCGACGCCTGGACCGGGCTGGCGGCCGCCGGCGATGTGTCCCTGCGGGTGCTGGAGGCGGTGTCGCAGACTGCGATCACCGCCGGTACGTTGCAGCGCAAGGTGGACCTGACGCCCGGGGCGCTCGGGTTCCGCTACGACACCGGACTGTATCTGCAGTTCCGCGCCGCCACCTCCGACGACTTCCACCTCGCTTACGCGGCGGCCCTGGCTTCGACTGGGGAGGCCGGACGGTTCGCCGAGGCCGACCAGATCGTCACCGGCCTGACCGCGCGGCGCCCCAACTGGCGCGAAGCCCGATGGGTTGCCGTCGTCATCCACTACCGCGCCGAGCGGTGGTCGGACGTGGTCAAGTTGCTGACGCCGGTCGTCAACGACGCCGACCTCGACGAGGCCTTCTCCCACGCGGCCAAGATCGCCCTGGGCACCGCGCTGGCGCGGCTGGGCATGTTCGCGCCGGCGCTGTCGTACCTCGAGGAGCCCGACGGTCCCGTCTCGGTGGCGGCGGTCGACGGGACGCTCGCCAAGGCGCTCGTGCTGCGCGCGCACGTCGACGAGGAGTCGGCGAGCGAAGTGCTGCAGGACCTGTATGCGGCCCACCCGGAAAACGACCAGGTCGAACAGGCCCTGTCCGACACCAGCTTTGGGATCGTGACCACCACCGCGGCCCGGATCGAGGCGCGCACCGACCCCTGGGACCCGGAAACCGAGCCCAGCGCGGAGGACTTCGTCGACCCGGCCGCCCACGAGCGCAAGTCCGTGTTGCTGCACGAGGCCGAGCTCCAGCTCGCCGAATTCATCGGCCTGGACGAGGTCAAGAACCAGGTGTCCCGGCTGAAGAGCTCGGTCGCCATGGAACTCGTGCGCAAGCAGCGTGGGCTGGCCGTCGCGCAGCGCGCCCACCATCTCGTCTTCGCCGGGCCGCCCGGCACCGGTAAGACCACCATCGCGCGTGTCGTCGCCAAGATCTATTGCGGCCTTGGGCTTCTGAAGCGCGAGAACATCCGAGAGGTGCACCGGGCCGACCTGATCGGCCAGCACATCGGTGAGACCGAGGCCAAGACCAACGCGATCATCGACAGCGCGCTGGACGGGGTGCTCTTCCTCGATGAGGCCTACGCGCTGGTGGCCACGGGCGCCAAGAACGACTTCGGGCTGGTGGCCATCGATACCCTGCTGGCGCGGATGGAGAACGACCGCGACCGGCTGGTGGTCATCATCGCCGGATACCGGGCCGACCTGGACAAGTTCCTGGACACCAACGAGGGCTTGCGTTCCCGGTTCACCCGCAACATCGACTTCCCTTCCTACGCACCGTCGGAGCTCGTCGAGATCGCGACCAAGATGGCCGAACAGCGCGACAGCGTCTTCGAACAGGCCGCGCTCGACCACATGGAGGCGTTGTTCACCAGGCTGGCCACCGAGTCGACGCCGGACGCCAACGGAATCTCGCGGCGCAACCTGGACATCGCGGGTAACGGTCGATTCGTCCGCAACATCGTCGAACGCTCCGAGGAAGAACGAGAATTCCGGCTCGACCATTCGGATCACGCCGGGACGGGAGAATTCAGTGACGAGGAGCTGATGACGATAACCGACCGAGACGTCGAGAACTCGGTGGAGCCGTTGTTGCGTGGCCTCGGGCTGTCGGTGCCGGCATGACGAATCCTGAAGCCGACGAACGGCGTTCGTTCGCCTCGCGAACCCCGGTCAACGACAATCCCGACAAGGTCGAGTATCGCCGCGGGTTCGTCACCCGCCACCAGGTCACCGGCTGGCGCTTCGTGATGCGGCGCATCGCTTCCGGCATCGCCCTGCACGACACCAGGATGCTCGTCGACCCGCTGCGCACCCAGTCGCGCGCGGTGCTGATGGGCGTCGTCCTGCTCGCCACCGGCCTGGCGGGCTGCTTCGTGTTCTCGCTGATTCGGCCCAACGGGACCGCGGGGACCAACGCCGTGCTCGCCGATCGATCGACCGCCGCCCTGTACGTGCGGGTGGGCGACCAGCTGCACCCGGTGCTCAACCTGACGTCGGCCCGCCTGATCGTGGGCAAGCCGGTGAATCCCGCGATGGTGAAAAGCACTGAACTGGACCGGTTTCCGCGCGGCAACCTGATCGGCATTCCCGGCGCGCCGGAACGCATGGTGCAAGACACCACGCGCGACGCCAACTGGACGGTGTGCGACGGCATCGGCGGCACGGCGCACGCCGTGCACAGCACCGGTGTCACTGTGATCGCGGGTCGCCCCGACAGCGGCGGCGCGCGGGCGGCCAAACTCGATGCCAAACAGGCGATCCTGGTCGACAGCGGCAACAGCACCTGGCTGCTCTGGGACGGCAGGCGCAGCCAGATCAACCTGGCCGACCACGCGGTCACCAACGCACTTGGCTTGGGCGTGAACAACTCCGACGTGCCCGCGCCTCGGCCCATCGCGCTGGGGCTGTTCAACGCGATCCCCGAGGCGCCGCCCCTGGCGGCACCGAGCATCCCGAACGCGGGTGCGCCGGCCGGCTTCAGCGTGCCCGCGCCGATCGGAGCGGTCGTGGTGTCCTATGCGCTGGACCAGAATTCGTCGGGCGCGGCGCGCTACTACGCGGTGCTGCCGGACGGCCTGCAGCCCATCTCCCCGGTACTCGCGGCGATCCTGCGCAACACCAACTCCTACGGCCTGGACCAACCGCCGCGGCTGGGTGCCGATGCGGTGGCCAAGCTGCCGGTGTCTCGGATGCTGGACACCGCGCGCTACCCCGACCAGCAGGTCAGCCTCGTCGACGCGGCCAAGGATCCCGTCACGTGCGCCTACTGGAGCAAGCCGGCCGGTGCCGCCACCAGCTCGCTGAGCCTGCTGTCCGGCTCCGCGCTGCCGGTGCCCGAATCGATCCGCACCGTCGACCTGGTCGGCGCCTCAGCGGCAACCGCCACCCGCGTCGCCCTGGCGCCCGGCACCGGCTACTTCGCCCAGACCGTCACCGGCGGCGCGGGCGCGCCCGGCACTGGATCGTTGTTCTGGGTGTCCGACACCGGCGTTCGCTACGGCATCGACAACGAGGCGGAGAACTCGGCCGCCGGGCGTGGCAAAACGGTTGAGGCACTTGGGCTGAGCGAGCCGGCGGTGCCCGTCCCATGGTCGGTGCTGTCACTGTTCGCCAGCGGCCCGGCGCTGTCGCGCGCCGACGCGCTGCTGGCGCACGACGGGCTGGCACCAGACAGCAAGCCCGGCCGCGTGGCATCAGCAGAGGGAGCGCCCCGATGAGCCGACTCATCTTCGAAGCCCGCCGCCGGCTGGCGCCCCCGGTCACCCGCAAGGGCACCATCAACATCGAGGCGCCCCCCGAGCTGCCGCGGGTGATCCCGCCGTCGTTCCTGCGCCGGGCGATGCCCTATGTGCTGGTGATCCTGATCGTGGGCATGGTTGTCGCCCTGTTCGCCACCGGGATGCGGCTGATCTCTCCGCAGACGCTGTTCTTCCCGTTCGTGTTGCTGCTCGCGGCCACTGCGATGTATCGCGGCAACGACAACAAGACGCGCACCGAGGAGGTCGACGCGGAACGCGCCGACTACCTGCGCTACCTGTCGGTGGTCCGCGACAACATCCGCACCCACGCCGCCCAGCAGCGGGCGGCGGCCGAGTGGTCGCACCCCGAGCCGAGGGCCTTGGCGAGCGTGCCGGGTTCGCGCCGGCAGTGGGAGCGTGACCCGCACGACCCGGACTTCCTGGTGTTGCGGGCCGGCCGCCACCAGGTACCACTGAGCACCGCGCTGCGGGTGAACGACACCGCGGACGAGATCGACCTGGAACCGGTGTCGCACAGCGCATTACGCAGCCTGCTGGACACCCACCGCATCGTGCGGGACGTGCCGACCGGAATCGACCTGACGAAGGTCTCGCGGATCACGGTCCTGGGTGAGGCGGAGGACGCGCGGGCGGCGATGCGCGCCTGGATCGCCCAGGCGGTGACGTGGCACGACCCGACGGTGCTGGGGGTGGCGCTGGTCGCCCGCGACCTGGAGGGCCCCGACTGGTCGTGGCTGAAATGGCTTCCACACGTTGATGTTCCGGGCGAGCTCGACGGTGTCGGGCTGGCTCGGCTCCTGACGACCAATCCCGACGAGCTCGTCTTGCTGCTGGGCCCCGCGTTCGTCGACCGCCCGGCGTTCACCGGCGCGCCCGCCGACGCGCAGGATCGGCTTCTCCGGATCCGAGTACTGCTCGCGGTGCGGTGGTTTCGTACAGCGGTGCACGACG
>NZ_LZKH01000181.1:0-21649 GCF_001672745.1 Mycobacterium sp. E1386 | reverse complement strand
AGATTACATGATCCCGGGCCTGGCCGACGCCATGCCCCCGGCGCCCCCCGCGGACGTGCCGCCCGCGCCTCCGGCGGACCTGCCGCCGGCGCCCCCGGCGGACGCGCCCGTCGTTGACAACGACTTCCGCGGTTTCGTCCCGGCCAACATGCCGCAGCAGGTTTCCACGGTGGGCTACACGAAGCAGCTGTGGGACGCCATTCGGGCGCAGGACATTCAGGGCAACGACGCGCTGGACGCGATCGCGCAGCCGTCCGCCTGAGTTCCACCCGTCAGACTGCCCGGCACGCCTCGAACGTTCCCGCTTCGGGGCGTGCCGGCATTCCAATCGCTACGGCGTCAGGCCGAGCCCACCCACTCTTCGGTTCCGTCGTCGAAGAACTGGTGCTTCCACACCGGTAGGCGCGCCTTGATGGTGTCGACCAGAAGCGCGCAGGTGGCGAAGGCCTCCTGACGATGGTCAGCGGCGACCGCTGCCACCAGCGCCGCCTCCCCGATATGCAGCACCCCGGTTCGGTGGCTCGCCGCCACGGCGCGTACCCCGCTGGACTGCTCCGCGACATCGGCCACGACAGCTGCCATGACCTCTTCGGCCGACGGATGCGCGGAGTACTCCAGCCGCACCACCCGGCGGCCGCCGTCGTGGTCGCGAATCATGCCGACGAAGCCGACGATCGCGCCGGCCGACTGATGGCCCACGAGCTCTTCGTGCTCGGCCAGCACGATCGGGTGATCGGTCATGGCCGCGCGGACGATGAGCGTCATCGCTGGTGGTCTCCACCGGCGAGCTGATCGAGCGCATGGTCGATCACATCGGCCAGCACGCCCAGGCCGTCGCGTACGCCCCCGGGCGAACCCGGCAGGTTGACGATCATGGTCCGTCCCGCCACGCCACACACACCGCGTGACAGCACCGACGTCGGCACCTTCGGCAGGCCGGACCGGCGGATGGCGTCGGCCAGGCCCGGGATCATGTAATCCAGCACCGCCACCGTCTGATCGGGCGTGCTGTCGCTGGGGGAGATGCCGGTGCCCCCGGAAGTGATGATGACGTCGACCCCGTCGTCGACCGCCTTGCGCAGGGCCGCGCCGACCGGCTCACCATCGGCGACCACCTCCGGCTCGGCGCACGAGAATCCGCGCTGTCCAAGCCATTCGGTGATGATCGGGCCGCACCGATCGTCGTACACCCCGGTCGACGCGCGGGTCGAGGCGATGATGACGCGGGCGGATCGGGCGCTCATCACCGCACCCACGTTCCGGTTTTGCCGCCTTCCTTGCGCAGCACCCGAACGTCATCGATGCGCGCGGCGGGGTCAACCGCTTTGATCATGTCGTAGAGCGTCAGACCGGCCACGCTGACGGCGGTCAGCGCCTCCATCTCCACACCCGTGCGGTCGGTGCTGCGCACCGTCGCGGTGATCTCGATGTCGGACTCCCCCACAGTGAAATCGACGTCGACCCCGGTGAGCGCCAACTGATGGCAGAGCGGGATCAGGTCACTGGTGCGCTTGGCCGCCAGGATGCCCGCCACCCGGGCCGTGGCCAACGCATCGCCCTTGGGCAGGCCCCCGGCCGAGATGAGCTCCACCACGCGCGGCGACGTATGCAAGGAACCCGCCGCGACGGCGGTTCGCTTAGTGGCTCCCTTACCGCTGACATCGACCATGTGCGCCGCCCCACGATCGTCCAGATGTGACAGCGCGCCCGAGGGGGATTCTCCCGACGCCCAGGTCGCCGCGGGCTTGGCGGCCTCAGAGGCCCTAGCCATCCTGGCGCCTACCGGTTAACGACGGTGACCGGGTGCAGGTAGGGCAGGTCAGTGGAGGGCAGCGGGAACACCAGCTCGCCGAATGGCGACAACGCGCCGGTCCGGTCGGTCGCGAGTTCGCTCACCGCGTGGTCGTCGTGGTCCGTCGTCGGCCAGCCGTTGTCGACATACCTGGTCTTGCGCGCTTTACGCTCAGCAGTGTCAGCCACGCCATCCATTCTGACAGGTCGCCCTCGCGCGCGTCCCGCAAGACCGCCAGTCGACCGGACATTCGTTGCCTGCTGGCGACCCGCCAACTGTTTTACGCTGGTCAGCAATGACCGACAACACCCCGGATATTCCGCTGGGGTCGTGGTTGGCCGACTTGCCCGACGAGCGGCTGATCCGACTGCTAGAGCTGCGGCCGGACCTCGCCCAGCCCCCGCCCGGCAGCATCGCCGCGCTCGCCGCGCGCGCTCAGGCCCGCCAATCGGTGAAGGCCGCCACCGACGACCTCGACTACCTGCGGCTGGCGGTGCTCGACGCGCTGCTGGTGCTGCAGGCTGATGCCGCGCCGGTGCCGGCGCCGAAACTGCTGGCGCTGATCGGTGAGCGCGCGCCCGAGGCCGACGTGACCAAGGCGTTGGACGATCTGCGGGAGCGCGCGCTGGTGTGGGGCGACGCCGCGCTCCGCCTGGCACCCGACGCCGCCACGGCCCTGCCGTGGCACCCGGGCCAAGTCACCCTCGAGGACGCCTCGCGAAGCGGCGAGGAGATCGCCGACCTCCTCGACGGCCTGAGCCAGGCCCAGCGCGACGTGCTCGACAAGCTTCTCGAGGGTTCCCCGATGGGCCGCACCCGTGACGCCGCGCCCGGCGCACCCGCGAACCGGCCGGTGCCCCAGCTGCTGGCGCTGGGGCTGCTGCGACGCATCGACGCCGAGACGGTGATCCTGCCCCGCCACGTCGGACAGGTGCTGCGCGGCGAACAGCCCGGTCCCATGCGGCTGACGGCGCCCGACCCGGTGACGTCGACCACCACCACCGACGATGTCGACGCGGCGGCGGCCGGCGCCACCATCGACCTGCTGCGAGAACTCGACGTCCTGATCGAAACGCTCGCCGCCACACCGATTTCCGAGCTGCGCAGCGGCGGGCTGGGAATTCGTGATGTCAAACGGCTCAGCAAGGCGACCGGCATCGAAGAGTCCCGGCTGGGGCTGATTCTCGAGGTGGCGGCCGCCGCCGGCCTGATCGCCAGCGGGATGCCCGACCCGGAACCGGTCACGGGTGATGGACCGTACTGGGCACCGACCGTGGCCGTCGACCGGTTCACCGCGCTGTCCACCGCCGAGCGCTGGCAGCTGCTGGCCAGTAGCTGGCTGGACCTGCCGAGCCGGCCGGCTCTGATCGGAACCCGCGGCCCCGACGCCAAACCCTATGGCGCCCTTACGGATGCGTTGTACTCGACGGCGGCGCCGCTGGATCGCCGACTGCTGCTCAGCACGCTGGCCCAATTGCCGCCGGGCGCCGGTGTCAGCGCGGTCGAAGCGTCGGCGGCACTCGTTTGGCGGCGCCCGCGCTGGGCGAAACGGTTGCAGCCCGGGCCGGTGGGTGATCTGCTGGCCGAGAGCCACGCGCTCGGCCTGGTGGGGCGGGGAGCGCTGAGTACCCCCGGCCGCGCCCTGCTGGGCGAGGGCGCCGATTCCCAGGCCGCGATCGACGCCATGGCGCGGGCCCTACCCAAACCGATCGATTACTTCCTGGTCCAGGCCGACTTGACCGTGGTGGTGCCGGGCCCGCTGCAGCGCGACCTCGCCGAGCAGCTGGCCGCGGTGGCTACCGTCGAGTCAGCCGGTACCGCGATGGTGTACCGCATCAGCGAGCAGACGATCCGGCATGCGCTCGACGTCGGGAAGACCCGCGACTGGATGCATGCCCTGTTCGCAAAGCACTCCAAAACACCTGTCCCACAGGGCCTTACCTACCTCATTGACGATGTCGCACGCCGGCATGGCCAGCTGCGTATCGGCATGGCGGCTTCGTTCGTGCGGTGCGAGGACCCGGCGCTGCTGGCCCAGGCAGTGTCCGCGCCCGCGACCGAAGGGGTGCAACTGCGTGCCCTTGCCCCGACGGTCGCGGTGTCCCCTGCGCCGATCAGTGAGGTGCTGGTCGCGCTGCGGGCGGCGGGCTTCGCGCCGGCGGCCGAGGACTCCACCGGCGCTATCGTCGACGTCCGTCCCCGGGGGGCCCGGGTGGCCACTCCGCAACAGCGGCGGCCCTATCGACCGATGCCGCGGCCCAACAGTGAGAGCCTGAACGCTGTGGTGGCGGTGCTGCGGAAGGTGACCGCCGCGCCGTTCGGCAACAGTCGCGCCGACCCGGCGGTCACCATGTCGTTGCTGCAGCGCGCGGCCAGGGAACAAGACACGCTGGTGATCGGTTATTTGGATGCCGCGGGTGTCGCAACCCAGCGGGTTGTGTCGCCGATCACCGTTCGGGGCGGCCAGTTGAGCGCCTTCGACTCAGCGTCGGGGCGATTGCGCGACTTCGCCATCCACCGCATCACGTCGGTGGTGTCGGCCAACGGCCGATAATGGGTGGTGACGATGCAAAGGATGGAAGGGAGCGGCGCCATTGACTGACGGCCCGTTGATTGTGCAGTCCGACAAGACGGTGCTGCTCGAGGTTGATCACGAGCAGGCCGGTGCGGCGCGCGCCGCCATCGCGCCGTTCGCCGAGCTGGAGCGCGCGCCCGAGCACGTGCACACCTACCGCATCACACCGCTGGCGCTGTGGAACGCGCGCGCCGCCGGCCACGACGCCGAACAGGTCGTCGACGCGCTGGTCAGCTTCTCCCGCTACGCGGTGCCCCAGCCGCTGCTGGTCGACATCGTCGACACCATGGCCCGCTACGGCCGCCTGCAATTGGTCAAACACCCGGCGCACGGCCTGACGCTGCTGAGCTTCGACCGGGCGGTCCTCGAGGAAGTGCTGCGCAACAAGAAGATCGCACCCATGCTCGGCGCCCGCATCGACGAAGACACCGTGGTCGTCCACCCCAGCGAGCGCGGCCGCGTCAAGCAGATGCTGCTCAAGATCGGTTGGCCCGCAGAGGATCTCGCGGGCTACGTCGATGGCGAGGCGCACCCGATCAGCCTGGCCCAGGACGGCTGGCATCTGCGCGACTACCAGCAGATGGCCACGGATTCGTTCTGGTCCGGCGGGTCCGGGGTGGTGGTCCTGCCGTGCGGGGCCGGCAAGACGCTGGTTGGCGCGGCCGCGATGGCGAAGGCCAGCGCGACGACGCTGATCCTGGTCACCAACGTCGTCGCGGCACGGCAATGGAAGCGCGAACTGGTGGCACGCACCTCACTGACCGAAGATGAGGTCGGCGAATATTCCGGTGAGCGCAAGGAAATTCGGCCCGTCACCATCTCGACCTATCAGATGATCACCCGGCGGACCAAGGGCGAGTACCGGCATCTGGAACTCTTCGACAGCCGCGACTGGGGGCTGATCATCTACGACGAGGTCCACCTGCTGCCGGCCCCGGTATTCCGGATGACCGCCGACCTGCAGTCCAAACGGCGCCTGGGCCTGACCGCCACGCTGGTCCGCGAGGACGGCCGCGAGGGCGACGTGTTCTCGCTGATCGGCCCTAAGCGCTATGACGCGCCGTGGAAGGACATCGAGGCCCAGGGCTGGATCGCGCCGGCCGAGTGTGTCGAAGTGCGGGTCACCATGACCGACAGCGAGCGGATGATCTACGCCACGTCGGAACCCGAAGAGCGATACAAGGTTTGCTCGACGGCGCATTCCAAAGTCGCCGTCGTGAAGTCGATCCTGGACAAGCATCGCGGCGAGCAGACGCTGGTGATCGGCGCCTACCTCGACCAGCTCGACGAGCTGGGCGTCGAGCTGAGCGCCCCGGTGATCCAGGGGTCCACCCGAACCAAGGAACGCGAAGAGCTGTTCGACGCGTTCCGCCGCGGCGAGGTGTCGACTTTGGTGGTGTCCAAGGTCGCCAACTTCTCCATCGATCTGCCGGAAGCCTCTGTGGCGGTCCAGGTCTCGGGAACCTTCGGCTCACGCCAGGAGGAGGCGCAGCGGCTGGGCCGGCTTCTTCGGCCGAAGGCCGACGGTGGTGGCGCCATCTTCTACTCCGTGGTGGCGCGCGACAGCCTGGACGCCGAGTACGCCGCGCACCGCCAGCGTTTCCTGGCCGAGCAGGGCTACGGTTACATCATCCGCGACGCGGATGACCTTCTGGGCCCGGCGATTTAGCAGCGCCGAGCTTTCCGAACCAGGTGGCCCTCTTGGATTTTGATATCGCCCGCGATATCAAATCTGGGAACGCACGCATGGTTCCGGTCTGACGGCGCTCGACGCCCGCGCTAGAAGCTACAGCGACAGAATGGTCGCCGAGGCGGTGCCCGGCGCGCCGTAAACCTGGGCCAGGCCGACGCGCGGGCTGCCGGGCACCTGACGCTCCCCCGCCTCACCGCGCAGCTGGCGCACCAGTTCGTGCATCTGCCGCAGCCCCGACGCACCGATCGGCTCGCCGTTGGCGATCAACCCCCCGTCGGTGTTGACCGGCATCGAGCCGTGGATCTCGGTGGCGCCGTCGGCCAGTAGCTTCTCCTGCTCACCGTCGGCGCACAGGCCGGTTTCGGCCATGTGGATGACCTCGTTGCCGGCGTCGGTGTCCTGGAGCTGGGCGACGTCGACGTCCTCGGGGCCGATGCCGGCCGCCTCGTAGGCCGCCTTGGCCGCGTAGACCGTCGGGGAGACGTCCTCGTCGAGCGGCGCGAAGGTGGCATGCACCTCGTAAGCGCCGTAGCGGCGGGTGCGGATCTCGCAGGCTCGCACGTACACCGGCTTATCGGTGAACTTGTGCGCCAGGTCGGCGCGGCACATGATCACCGCCGCGGCCCCCTCGTCGGGCGCACAGAACATGTATTGGGTCAAGGGATAGTTGAGCACGGCCGAATTGAGAATCTCTTCCTCGGAAATCGGCTTGCGCCGGAACGCATTCGGGTTCAGCGCGCCGTTGCGGAAGTTCTTGGCCGCCACCTTGGCCAGGGTGGCCTGCGAGATGTTGTGGTCGTGCAGGTACTTGTTGGCCTTCATCCCAAAGAACTTGGTGGTGACGAACTGCCCGTTCTGGGCGTACCACTGCGGCAGCGCCAGCTTGGCGGGGTCGTCGGTGAACGCCCCGCGCGGGTGCTTGTCCAGCCCGATGGCGATGCCGAGGTCGTACTTGCCCAGCCGGATGGTGTCGGCGGTCTGCTGGATGGCGCTGGCCGCGGTGGCACACGCGTTGAAGACGTTGGTGAACGTGATGCCGGTGAGACCGACCAGGCGGGTCACCGCGTCGGGGTTGGACACCTCGTGGCTGCCGCCGAAACCGAACTGGATGTCCTTCCAGTCCACCCCGGCGTCGCTCAGCGCCGCTTGAATCGCCTCGGCGCCCATCTGCATCGCGGTCTTGTCGAACCTGCCGAACGGATGCAGGCCCACGCCGATGATGGCGACATCGTTGGTCATCGCAACCTCCCTATGCGACCGGCTGGAACGCGAACGTCATGATTTCGGCGCCCTCGTCGTCGGTGGTCAGCGGAATCATGGTGAGCTCGACCTCCTGGCCGAACTGCAGCTTGGCCGGGTCGTTCTCCGTCAACCGCCCCTCGACCCGGATGACGTCATCGAGCTGGACCAACCCGACACCGAACGGAACGAAGTCCTTGCCGGTCGGGCCCGCATAGGGCGCCCCGGGCGGGAATCCCTGGGTGGTCCACGCGACGAGAGTTCCGCGGCGCGGCAGCAGCACATCGGTCATCTCGCCGACGCTGCAGCGCGGGCACCACTGCTGCACCGGGAAGGTCGTGGCGCCGCAACTGCCGCACCGGCTGCCGATCAGCTGTGGGCTGTCATCGGGCCAGGTCGAGATCTCGGGGGCGAGTGCCTTCTGCATCGGGGGATCCTCCACAAGCGTCCACGGTGCGGCCAACAGAATGTTGCTCAAACCGTATAACAGCTTTCCGAAAAGTGGAAACCACATTCTCATTGTTCGTCTCGCCGGGCAGATATGTTGGGATCGCCGCCGCAACCGAGGAGACGACCATGCCAGTCACGGTGATACTCGAACTGAAATTCAAGCCCGACGCGGTGCCACAGGCGCGCGACGTCATGGGCCGGGCTCTGCGAGACACCCGGGCGTTTGCCGGAAACCTCGGTACCGACGTGCTCGTCGACGAGGACGACGAAACCCACTGGCTGATCTACGAACTGTGGGACACGGTCGAACAGGACGAGGCCTACCGGGCGTTTCGCGCCGGCGAAGGACGTATTACCGACCTGCCGCCGCTGCTGGCCGAGCCCCCCGTCAAGAAGAGGTACGTCACCTCCGACATCTGACGGCTAGCTGAGCGCGGGAATCACCTCGCGCTCGAACAACTCGATGCCGGAGCGGTCGTACGCGGCCTCCGGGAAGTAGCAGATGGCGTATTCGCACCCGAGGTCGCGGAGCCTGGCGATCCGCTCGATCACCTGTTCAGGTGTGCCCGTCGCGGAATCGGGTCCGCTGCCGGCGGCCAGCATCGCGTCGGCGGCAGCCTCGGGCACGTACCGGACGACGCGGTCGCGGACGCGCCGCAGCCTGTCCTTGACGTCGGCGTCGGAGGTCCCGACGACCGCGTTGAAGTTGGCCGACCGCACGATGGCATCGAAGTCGGTGCCCACCTGCTGACAGTGCTGCGCCAGCACTTCGGACTTGTGGGCGAACGCCTCGGGCTCCGGCGCGAAGTTGGTGTAGTGCGCGTATTTCGCTGCGATGCGCAAGGTCACCTTCTCGCCGCCGCCGGCGATCCACAGCGGAATCCCGTTGTCCTGCAGGGGCTTAGGGGAAACGATCGCGCCGTCCACCTGGTAGTGCTTGCCGTCGAAGCTGACCATGCCGTCGCGCCAGGCATCACGCATGATCTGCACGCCCTCGTCCAACCGGGCCAGCCGCACGCCGGCCGACGGGAAACCGTAACCGTAAGCGCGCCACTCATGTTCGTACCAGCCGCCGCCGATGCCCATCTGAATCCGCCCACCGGAGATGATGTCGGCGGTCGCCGCGACCTTGGCCAGGTACACCGGATTGCGGTAGCTCATCGCGGTGCACATCTGGCCGAGTTTGATCCGCGAGGTGACCGCCCCGTACGCGGCCATCAGCGACCACGCCTCGTGCGTGGCCTCACCCGTCGGCACCGGGACGGTGTGGAAATGGTCGTAGACCCACAGCGAGTCCCACGCGCTGCCGTCGGCGTAGACGGCCAGATCGCGCATCACCGCCCAGTGCTTCTCCGGTTCGATGTCGACCAGATCCATTCGCCAGCCTTGCGGGATGAAGAGACCGAAGCGCATAGCAACGGACTCTAACCCGCGCTCGACCACCACGTGGCAGCAGGCAATTCCCTCCGCCGCCGCGGGCAGCCCACTCCCAGGCCCCCGCTAGGCTTACCCATCGTCAAGCAACCGGGAGGTCGGCGTGCGCGTACTGGTCTCCGGCGCCAGCATCGCCGGCCCGGTGCTGGCCTACTGGCTGACCCGGCACGGCTTCGACGTCACCGTCGTCGAGCGGGCGCCCAGCCTGCGCAAGACCGGCGGCCACGCCGTCGACCTGTTCCGTCCCGCGATGGAGATTTCGGCGGACATGGGTGTCCTGCCCCAGATCGAGGCGCTCGCCACCGGAACGAACCGCATGACCATGCATCGGGAAGGCCGCCCGCGGGCCTTCGAGATCGATCTCACCAAGATCTACGCCGCCACGTCGGACCGGCACGTGGAGATCATGCGCGACGACCTCAGCGAAATCTATTACGCCGCCGGTCGCGATCACGTCGAGTACCTGTTCGGTGACTCGATCACCTCGATCGACCACGACGGCGAGGTGACGTTCGAGCATGGCCCTGCCCGCCGGTTCGACGTCGTCGTCGGTGCCGACGGGCTGCACTCCAACGTCCGGCAGCTGACCTTTGGCGACGAAGCGAACCTCACCCGGTTCCTCGGCGGCTATCTGGCGGTGGTGTCGGCGCCCAAGGCACTGGCCGGTCGTGGCGAGATGACCTGCCACGTCGGCGTGGGCCGGCTCGCGGCTATCTACACCGCCGAACACCTGGACGACGCGCGCGCCGTCTTCCTGTTCCGCACCAAACACGAGCTCGACTACGATCACCGGGATACGTTGCGGCAGAACGAAATACTGCGCGACACGTTCGCCGGCATGCACGAGCAGGTGGACGACTGGCTGGGCGAAGTCGACCGCACGCCCGCGTTCTACTTCGATTCGATCAGCCAGCTGCGGCTCGACAGATGGTCCCGCCGGCGGGTGACCCTCGTCGGTGACGCGGGATACTGCCCCGGCCCCGCGGTGGGCGGCAGCACCAGCCTTGCCGTGCTCGGCGCCTACGTGCTGGCCGGCGAGCTCGCCCGGGCGGACGGCGACCACTTGCGCGCGTTCGCGGCCTACGAGTTGCAGATGCGCGAACCGGTGCACCGCAGCCGGGCATTCGCCCGCGGTGCCGCCAAGGGCATCATCCCCGGCTCGCGACTCGGGCTGTGGGCATTGACCCGTGGCGCCCAATTGGTCTCGCTGCTGCCCGGCTCGCTTTCGCGGTCGCTGGCGAGGCTGAACGCCAACGGCGTCCGGATGCACGATTCGATGTTCGTGCCCGACTACAGCGCAACCGACCTACAAGCGAACGAAAGGAACGACCGCCCATGGAACTAACCGGTGTGGGAATCTGGAGCAGTCAGCTGCGATACGGCGATCCGTCCGAATCCGCCGAGGCTGCGGCGGAATTGGATGAGTTGGGCTTTCCGGCGCTGTGGATACCCGACGTCGGCGGCCCGGTGTTCGACGCGGTCGGCAACTTGCTCGCCGCGACGAAGCGGACCGTGATCGCCACCGGGATCCTCAACCTGTGGATGCATGCCCCCGGCGACGTCGCTGACTCCTATGCCACGTTGACCGCCGAGCACGGGAACCGCTTCCTGCTTGGCATCGGCGTCAGCCACGCGCCGCTGATCGACGCGGGCCAACCCGGGCGCTACCGCAAACCGCTGGCGGCGACGGCGGCGTTCCTGGACGGGCTCGATGCCGCCCCACGTCCCGTACCGGCCGAAAGTCGGGTCTTGGCCGCGCTCGGCCCGAAGATGTTGGAACTGGCCGCGACCCGCGCCCGCGGGGCCCACCCCTACCTGGTCACCCCGGACCACACCGCCTCTGCCCGTTCGACTTTGGGCGACGGCCCCCTGCTGCTGCCGGAGCAGACGGTGATCCTGACCGACAGCGCCGACGAGGCGCGGCGCATCGGAACCGACTGGCTGCGGGCATATTTGGCGTTGCCCAACTATGCCAACAACCTGCTGCGCACCGGGTTCGCCGAAGAGGACCTGACCCAGGTGAGCGATCGGCTCTTCGACGCCATCATCGCGTGGGGTGACGAGGAGGCGATCATGCGCAGGGTCGCCGAGCATCGTTCGGCTGGCGCCGACCACGTGTGCGTCCAGGTGCTGCTGGCCGACCCGAAGGTGTTCCCGCGCGAGCAATGGCGCCGAATCGCCGCCGCCTCCAAGTAACCCCGCGGCGATCACGCTTAGGGTGGGGTATGGCTTCCAAGCAGACGCTGTTTCGGATTTTCTACCGCATCGGCTTCACTCCCTGGGACGGTCACCCGCTCGCGGAGAGCGTGCGGAGCCTGGTCGAGGGGACGGCCGACACGCCTGCGCTCCCGCGGGGCTCGGCCCTCGAAGTCGGGTGCGGAACCGGTGACTGCTCGATCTATCTCGCCCAGCACGGTTGGAAGGTCACCGCGGTCGACTTCGTCGCCAAGCCCCTCGAGCGGGCACGCGCCAAGGCAGGGGCCGCCGGCGCGGCGGTCGACTTCGTCCAGGCCGACGTCACACAGCTGAGCCGGACCGGCGTCGGCTCGAACTTCGAGTTGATCGTCGACAACGGTTGCCTGCACAACATGAGCGACGACGATCGCGAGGCCTATGTCCGGGAGATCAGCGCGGTGGCTGCCCCCGACGCGCGGCTGCTGATCGTCGCATTCGTTCCCGGCGGCAGGGTGGGAGTGCGCGGCATCGACCACACCGAGATGGAACGACGCTTCGCGCCCACCTGGACGATGCTGTCGGCCGGCGACGAGCGCGAGCTGGACCGCGCCGAGAAGACGCCGGCCCGGTACTACCTCTTCCAGCGCCGCGACACATAACCAGGTGCGACGACACGCCGTACGCCGTCGCAACGTTTTATGTCCCGCGTGTCAGCCCACGCAAAAGCCCCCGAAGACAAGCGCTTCGGGGGCTTTCGCGACTGCGAGACCTACGTCAGCGAGTCCGGCGGCAGGAAGCGGTCGCCGTACTTGGCGGCCAGCTCACGGGCACGGGCCACGAAGGCTTCCTTGCCCTTACCGCCCGCACCCTCGTAGCCGACGATGAACTGCGCGCTACCACCGGTGTACGGCGGGAAGCCGATGCCCATGATCGAGCCGATGTTGGCGTCGGCCGTCGAGGTCAAAACGCCCTCGTCGAGGCACTTTTGGGTTTCCAGCGCCTCGGCGAACAGCATCCGGTCGATCATGTCCTGCAGCGGCGGCTCCGACGAACCGGACTTGAACGTCTCCCGCAGGCCCGGCCACAGCCCGGTGCGCTTGCCGTCGACGTACTCGTAGAAGCCCGCGCCCTTGAGCCGCGACGGGCGGCCGATCTCGATCATCTTCTCCACGACGGCCTCGGCCGGGTGCGGCTCGTAGGTGCCGCCCGCGTCCTCGACACCCTTGCGGGTGGCGGCCGCGATCTTGTGCATCAGCTCGAGGTTCAGCTCGTCGGACAGCTGCAGCGGCGGGGCCGGGTAGCCGGCCTGCGAGCCGGCGTGCTCGATCGACGCCGGTTCGACGCCCTCACCAAGCATCGCCAGGGCCTCGTTGACGAACGTGCCGATCACCCGGCTGGTGAAGAAGCCGCGGCTGTCGTTGACCACGATCGGGGTCTTGCCGATGGCCAGCGTGTAGTCGAAGACGCGGGCCAGCGCCTCGTCAGAAGTCTTCTCGCCCTTGATGATTTCGACCAGTGGCATCTTGTCGACCGGCGAGAAGAAGTGGATCCCGATGAAGTCCTCCTGCCGCTTGACGCCGGTCGCCAGACCGGTGATCGGCAGCGTCGAGGTGTTGGACCCGAGCAGCGCGTTCGGCTCGACGATGTCCTCGATCTCCTGGAACACCTTGTGCTTGAGCTCCTGGTTCTCGAACACCGCCTCGATCACGAAGTCGACGCCCTTGAAGTCAGCGGGGTCGGCCGACGGCGTGATGCGGTCGAGGAGCGCCTTGCTCTTCTCCTCGGTGGTCTTGCCACGCTGAAGCGCCTTGGCCTCAAGCTTTTCCGAGTACCCCTTGCCCTTCTCGGCCGCCTCGAGGCTGACGTCCTTGAGTACCACGTCGAAGCCGGCCTTGGCGGAGACGTAGGCGATGCCGGCGCCCATCATGCCCGCGCCCAGCACACCGATCTTGTTGATCTTGACCGGCTCGATGCCGTCGGGGCGCGAGCCGCCGCCGTTGATGTGCTGCAGGTCGAAGAAGAACGCCTGGATCATGTTCTTGGCGACCTGGCCGGTGACCAGAGAGGTGAAGTAGCGGCTCTCGATGCGGGTGGCGGTGTCGAAGTCCACCTGCGCACCCTCGACGGCCGCGTCCAGGATGGCTCGCGGCGCCGGCATCGGCGCACCCTTGAGCTGCTTCTTCAGCAGCGCCGGGAACGACGGCAGGATGCCGGCCAGCCCGGGGCTCGACGGGGTGCCGCCGGGCATCTTGTAGCCCTTGGCATCCCACGGCTGGGTGTGCGAGTCGGGGTTCGCCTTGATCCACGCCTTGGCGGCGGGCACCAGTTCCTCGGCGGAGCCGACGAGCTCGTCGATCAGCCCGATCTCCTTGGCCTTGTCCGGCTTGAAGCGAGTGCCCTGCGACAGGATGTTCATGAACGCGTTCTGGATGCCGAACATCCGCACCGTGCGCGCCACGCCGCCTCCGCCGGGAAGCAGGCCCAGCGTCACCTCGGGCAGGCCCACAACTAGGCCCTTGACGTCCGCGGCGATGCGGTGGTGACACGCCAGCGCGATCTCCAGGCCGCCGCCGAGCGCGGCGCCGTTGATGGCGGCCACCACCGGCTTGCCCAGGGTCTCCAGGGCCCGCAGGTCGCGCTTGATGTCCTCGACCTCGGTGAAGACGTCGCCGGCGTTCTCTGGGCCGGCGTTGATCATGCTCTTGAGATCGCCGCCGGCGAAGAACGTCTTCTTCGCGCTCGTGATCACCACGCCGGTGACCGAATCCTTCTCCGCGGCAAGGCGTTCGACGGCCTTGTGCATCGATTCCTTGTAGTGCTCGTTCATCACGTTCGCGGACCCGGTCGGGTCGTCGAGCGTCAGTGTGACGATGCCGTCGGCATCCTTATCCCACTGGATGGTGTTCTCTGCCATGGTCTTAAACCCTCTCGATGATGGTGGCGACACCCATGCCGCCGCCGATGCACAGCGTGATCAGCGCGCGACGCGCGTTGCGGCGCTCGAGCTCGTCGACCATGGTGCCGGTGATCATGGCGCCGGTGGCGCCCAGCGGGTGGCCCATCGCGATGGCGCCACCATTGACGTTCAGCTTCTCGTCGGGAATGTTGAGGTCCTTCTGGAACTTCAACACCACCGACGCGAACGCCTCGTTCAGTTCGAACAGGTCGATGTCGTCGACGGTCAGTCCGGCGCGGTCGAGGACCTTGCGGGTCGCCGGGGTCGGGCCGGTCAGCATGATGACCGGGTCGGAACCGCTGGTCGCCGTGGCGACGATGCGAGCGCGCGGGGTCAGGCCCTGCGACTTGCCGGCAGCCTCCGAGCCCACCAGCACCAGCGCGGCGCCGTCGACGATGCCGGAGCTGTTGCCCCCGGTGTGCACGTGGTTGATCTTCTCGACGTAGTGGTACTTCTGCAGTGCCACGTCGTCGAAGCCACCCATTTCGCCGATGCCGTCGAACGCGGTCTTCAGCTTGGCCAGGCCCTCCATCGTGGTGTCGGGCCGCATGTGCTCGTCGTGGTCGAGGATGACCAGACCGTTCTGGTCGCGCACCGGCACGACCGACTTGGCGAAGTAGCCGCCCGACCAGGCTTCGGCGGCCTTCTGCTGCGAGCGCAGCGCGTAGGCGTCGACGTCCTCGCGGGAGAAGCCCTCGATGGTGGCGATCAGGTCGGCGCCGATGCCCTGCGGCACGAAACCGATCCGGTAGTTGGTCTCGGGGTCGAGCGCCCAGGCGCCGCCATCGGAGCCCATCGGGACGCGGCTCATCGACTCCACACCGCCGGCCAGCACCAGGTCGTCCCAGCCGGAGCGCACCTTCTGGGCGGCCGTGTTGACGGCCTCGAGGCCCGAGGCGCAGAACCGGTTGAGCTGCACGCCGCCGGTGGTCTCGGGCAGCCCAGCCACCAGCGCCGCGGTCCGGGCGATGTCGCCGCCCTGGTCACCGACCGGCGACACCACGCCGAGGATCAGGTCGCTGATCAGGTTCTCGTCCAGGTCGGGGTTGCGCCTGCGCAGCTCGTCGACCAGTCCGACGACGAGGTTTACCGGCTTGACCTCGTTCAGCGAGCCGTTTTTTTGCTTGCCCCGCGGTGTGCGGATGGCCTCATAGATGAAGGCTTCTTCGGACATGTCGAGTTCCTCTTCACAAGTGGGTTTCGGATCCGTATTAAAGGTAGGTCCAGATACCGCACCCTAACAAAGTGCCCGGCCAACCTGTTGGTTGGGCCGATCACCGCTGGTCAGTATGCCGACGGTACGGCTGGCCGCACACTCGGCTGCCAATGCGCGGCCAGCCGCACACTCGCGCTTCGTCGGCCACCCTAAGCTCGACCAGCATGACGGTCTCGCGACTGCGTCCCTACGCGACGACGGTGTTCGCCGAGATGTCGGCGCTGGCCGCGCGGGTCGGCGCGGTCAACCTCGGCCAGGGCTTCCCGGACGAGGACGGGCCCGCGGCCATGTTGAAGGCCGCCCAGGACGCCATCGCCGAGGGAAACAACCAGTACCCGCCCGGCATCGGCGTCGCACCGCTGCGGCACGCAATCGCCGCCCAGCGGCGGCGCCACTTCGGCATCGAATACGACCCCGACACCGAAGTGCTGGTGACGGTCGGTGCGACCGAGGCCATCGCGTCCGCTGTGCTGGGCCTGATCGAGCCCGGCTCGGAGGTCCTGCTGATCGAGCCGTTCTACGACTCCTACTCCCCGGTGGTGGCGATGGCCGGCGCGCACCGGGTCACCGTGCCCCTGGTCCCCCACGGCCGCGGATTCGCCTTGGACGCCGACGCCCTGCGCCGGGCGGTAACGCCCCGGACCCGCGCGCTGATCGTCAACTCACCGCACAACCCGACCGGAACGGTGCTCAGCGCGGCCGAGCTGACCGCCATCGCGGAGGTCGCCGTCGCCGCCGACCTCTTGGTGATCACCGACGAGGTGTACGAGCACCTGGTGTTCGACGGCCATCGGCACTTGCCCCTGGCCGGCTTCGACGGCATGGGCGAGCGGACGATCACCATCTCCAGCGCGGCCAAGATGTTCAACTGCACCGGCTGGAAAATCGGATGGGCTTGTGGCCCAGCGGAACTCATCGCCGGGGTGCGTGCGGCCAAGCAGTACCTGAGCTATGTTTCAGGCGCGCCGTTCCAGCCCGCGGTGGCTCTCGCGCTCGACACCGAGGACGCGTGGGTGGCCGGGCTTTGCAGCTCTTTGCGGGCCCGTCGCGACCGGCTGGCCGCCGGGCTCTCCGAGATCGGCTTCGAGGTGCACGACAGCGCCGGCACCTACTTCCTGTGTGCCGACCCCCGCCCGCTGGGCTACGACGACAGCGCCGCGTTCTGTGCGGCGCTACCCGAAAAGGTCGGGGTGGCGGCCATTCCGCTGTCGCCGTTCTGCGATCCGGCGGGCTCCCATCCCGACGTGTGGAATCACCTGGTGCGGTTCACCTTCTGCAAACGCGAAGACACACTCGACGAGGCGATCAGGCGGCTGGCCACCCTAAGTGACCGGTCGGCTACGTAGCAGGGCCGAAACCCTCCATCACGCGCTTACGCAGTCCCTCCAGCGCGGAATCGAGGATCTTCTTGCGGGCCCGGCTGACCCAGAACTCGGGCAGCGGGGCGAATGGTTCGACCGTGATGGCAAACCGCACCCTGGTCGTGTCGTAGCCCTCCCTGGTAAGGGTGTACTCCCCGTGCTGGCCGCGTTGCTGGGCAGTCTTCTGGGCGTCCCACACCATCCAGTCCGGGCCCCAGTGGTATTCGAGCAGCTCCGTGTCGTGGATGCCGGTCACCGCGATGGTGACCTTCACGTGGTGCGGTCGGCCGTCGGGATGCTTGTCTACGACTTCGACCCGCTTGTGTACCGACGACCATGACGGCACGGCGTCCATGTCGGCCAGCGCCTCCATGATCACTTCCGGAGGCGCGTCAATGACGATTTCCGACGACGCTTGAACGGCCACTGCTAATAAGTTAGCAACCGCTCAGCCGCTGGCGCACGCAAAATGCGAGCCGCCGACTATTGCGGCTCCGTCGAACCTTTGCCGCGCTTTACCAATTCGCACAACCCCTTTACCGATGAGTCGAGAACGCTTTCGCTGGCCCGCCGGACGATGAAGGCGGGCATCGGCCGGCCCGGCTCGACCGTGACGTCGAAGCGCACCCGGGTCTTGTCGAGACCTTCGGGTTTGAGGTTGTACTCGACGTGCTGGCCGTGCTGCTGGGAAGTCCCTTTGGCGTCATAGACGACCCAATCGGGACCCCAGTGATATTCCAGGACTTCCTTGTCGACGAGCCCGAGAATCTTGATCGTCGTCTTCACATGGTGGGGCCGACCGTCGGGATAACGGTCGATCACTTCGATGTGTTTGTGGAGCGGTGACCACTCCGCCAGTACGCAGACATCGGTCAGCGCCTCCATGACCACTTCTGGCGGCGCGTCGACGACGAATTCCCGTGATGCTTTTACGGCCACTGCGCTCAACCTAGCAATGCCGGCCCCGGTGCGGAATGGTTCGACGTAACAGGTTGTCTACCAGTCGATTTCGGCGAGGGGCGTGGTGGTCGCGGGCGGCCGCCCGACCGGTGCGGCCGGGGTGCGCGAGAAGCGTGGACCGGGTGCGGCCTGGTCGACGCCGTGGGCGGTGATCACCGTGGACCGCGCCCGCAGGTGTTCGTCGCCCGCCGCTTCGCTCCACGTCAGCACTGGAGTGACGCACGCATCGGTGCCGGCGAAGATGCTCGTCCACTCGTCGCGTGTCCGGCTGCCGAACCGTTTCGCGAAGACCTCGTACATCTGCGGGTACGCCCCGACGTCGAGCTGGCCGGGCACCTCCTCGGGCGACAGGCCGAGGCCGGTCAGCAGCGCCGCGAAGAATTGCGGCTCGATGGCTCCGACGGCCAGGTATTTGCCGTCGGAGGTCTCGTAGCAGCGGTAGAACGGCGCGCCGCCGTCGAGCAGGAACGACTCGCGCCGGTCACGCAGCGCCCCGGTCGCCTTCATCGTCCACATCATCTGAGCGAGCAGGCTGACGCCGTCCACCATCGCCGCGTCGATGACCTGCCCCCGGCCCGAACGTTCGCGCTCGTACAGCGCGACCGCGATGCCGAGCAGCACCAGCATCGAACCGCCACCGAAGTCGGCAACGAGATTCAGCGGCGGCATCGGGGGCCGGTCGGCGTAGCCCAGCGCCGAGAGCGCGCCGGTCCGCGACAGGTAGTTGATGTCGTGCCCCGCCGTCTGGGCCAGCGGGCCGTCCTGCCCCCAGCCGGTGATTCGCGCGAAGATCAGTCGCGGATTGACCGCCGCACACTCGTCGGGACCGATGCCGAGCCGCTCGCAGGTGCCGGGCCGGAAGCAGTCCAGCAACACGTCGGCTTTGGCGGCGAGATCGAGCAGCGCCGCGGGCTGCGTCTTGACGTCGAGGTCGACGATCCGCTTCCCGCGATGCAGCAGATCGCGGTCCTCGGGCGGCATCGTGAGGCCACCCGGGCGCCGCACGCGCACCACATCGGCCCCGAGGTCGGCGAGCATCATCCCGGCGTGCGGGCCCGGTCCGATGCCGCCGAGCTCGATCACCTTCACCCCGGCGAGGGGGCCGCCGTCGTCCACCGCGATTAGTTGCCCTTCTTCACTTTCAGCACCCGCTCGCGCAGCGCCTTGGTCGCCGAATCGATGGTGCCCTTGACGGCGCGTTTCAGGACGAATCCGGGCAGTGGCACATTCGGGTCCGCGAGGAGCTCGAACTTCACCAGGGTCGCCTCGCCCTGCGGTATCAGGGTGTACTTGCCGTCCTGCGCCTTTTGCTGCGAGGAACTCACCAGCGTCCAGCTCACCGCGTCGTCCGCCCAGGTGTAGGCCACCACCTGTTCGTCGGTGATCCCGGCGACCTTCACCTTCATTTTCACTTGGCTGGGCCGCCCGTCGTCCCCGGTCGAGAGGACCTCCGCACTCTGGTGGGGTTCGGACCATTCCGGCATCGCCTCGAAATCGGCGATGACGTCCAGGATCTCCTCCGGGCTGGCTTCGATGACGATGTCGCGGGATTCCTTGAGTGCCATGGCCCGCACGATACTGAAACGGCGTCCCGCCCGGAACGGATTCGACCGAGGTACCGTCGTGCTTGTGCCTGACGCAGCGACCGAGCCCGTCTACACCGTCGGCGACTACCTGCTGGACCGCCTCGCCGAACTCGGCGTCACCGAGATCTTCGGCGTTCCCGGCGACTACAACCTGGAATTCCTCGACCACATCGTCGCGCACCCCAGCATCCGCTGGGTGGGCAACGCCAACGAGCTGAACGCCGGCTACGCCGCCGACGGATACGGCCGCCTGCGCGGAATGTCCGCCGTGGTAACGACTTTCGGCGTGGGCGAATTGTCCGCGGCCAACGCCATCGCGGGCAGCTATGCCGAACAGGTGCCCGTGGTGCACATCGTCGGCGGGCCGTCCAAGGACGCGCAGGGCACCCGGCGCGCGCTGCACCATTCGCTGGGTGACGGCGACTTCGAGCACTTCTTCCGGGTCAGCCGCGAGATCACCTGCGCCCAGGCCAACCTCATGCCCGCGAACGCCCGCCGTGAGATCGACCGGGTGCTCTCGGAGGTGCGCGAGCAGAAGCGGCCCGGGTACATCCTGCTGTCGACCGACGTGGCGCGCTTCCCCACCGAGCCGCCCGGTGATCCGCTGCCCCGCTACCCCGGCGGCACCAGCCCGCGCGCGCTGTCCCTGTTCGCCGAGGCCGCCTCCGGGCTCATCGCCGACCACCAGCTGACCGTGTTGGCCGACTTGCTGGTGCACCGGTTGCAGGTGGTCAAGGAACTCGAGGCGCTGCTGGCGGCCGACGTGGTGCCCTACGCCACCCTGATGTGGGGCAAAAGCCTGCTCGACGAAAGCTCGCCCAACTACCTGGGAATCTACGCCGGCTCGGCCAGCGTCCCGGCGGTGCGCACCGGGATCGAGGAGGCACCGGTCCTGGTGACCGCGGGCGTGGTGTTCACCGACATGGTCAGCGGCTTCTTCAGCCAGCGGATCGACCCGGCGCGGACCATCGACGTCGGGCAGTACCAAAGCAGTGTGGCCGGCGAGGTCTTCGCGCCGCTGGAGATGGGCGCCGCGCTGGAGGCGCTGTCGACCATCCTGACCCGGCGTCCGATCACGTCACCTCCGGTGGCGGCGCCGCCCGCCGACGATCTGCCCCCACCCCCGCCGCGCGATCAACCGGTGACGCAAGAGATGCTGTGGGACCGCCTCTGCACGGCCCTCACGCCGGGCAACGTGGTCCTCGCCGACCAGGGCACCTCCTTCTACGGCATGGCCGACCACCGGTTGCCCCAGGGTGTCACGTTCATCGGCCAACCCCTTTGGGGCTCAATCGGTTACACGCTGCCCGCCGCACTGGGCGCCGGCGTGGCACATCCGGACCGCCGGACCGTGCTGCTCATCGGCGACGGCGCCGCCCAACTGACCGTCCAAGAGCTCGGCACCTTCTCGCGCGAAGGGCTGTCCCCCGTCATCGTGGTGGTCAACAACGACGGCTACACCGTCGAACGGGCGATCCACGGAGAGACGGCGCCGTACAACGACATCGTGAATTGGAAGTGGACGGACATCCCCAACGCGCTGGGGGTCGCCAATCACCTCGCGTTCCGGGTGCAGACCTACGGTGAGCTGGACGACGCCCTGATCGCCGCGGCGGAGCATCGGGACCGCATGGTGCTCGTCGAGGTGGTCTTGCCGCGGCTCGAAATCCCGCCGCTGCTTGTCGAACTCGTCCAGCCGATGTCGCCGGACGGCAGCGTGCGCCGCTAGCGGGGCCCGGAGCGAGTCGGCCCGCCGGTCGGGTCGGCCGAGCGCAGCATCTCCTGTACGGTGCGCCGGCACCGCCCGCAGTCGGCGCCCGCTCCGCACGCCTGGGCGACGTCCTTGGTGGTGCAGGCCCCGGCCGCCACCGCCTCCGTCACCGTTTGGCTGGTGACCCCGTTACACAGGCACACGAACATCGCGGTGCCGCTCAGTCCGCCTCGATGCGCATCATGTTGGTGAATCGGCCGACGAATATCGGTGGGTACGGCCCCATTCCGGCGCCGGACATCCACTCGGCCGCGGCGTCGGGATGCTCGATCCAGCGCCGCGCGCTTTCCTCGTCGGGCAGCTCCGACATGATCAGCACCTCGTGCTCATCGTCGAAGGCCTGGAAGATCCAGGTCTTGCGGATGCCGGCCGCGACGCCCGAGGCACCCGGCGTCGTGGTCGCCACCATCGCCTCCGTGCACGACGTGTCCGCGCTGGCCG
>NZ_LZKH01000180.1:0-9017 GCF_001672745.1 Mycobacterium sp. E1386 | reverse complement strand
TCGACCGGGGGCAAAATCCACCGACCGGTTCCGACTGGTTCCCACCGGTTCCAGAACCGGTGAAAAAGAATGCGGTTGGCACAGTGTCTTTTGACTGTGCACCGTTTTCTGACTGGTTCCCCACTTAAGGGAACCGGTCGCGGGAACCGGTCGCGCATCGTCGAACTGTTAACCGTTTTCGCGGTCATGCGGCCGCCTCGTCCGAATCACTCCCGGAACCAGTCGGATCGGGCAGTCGGTAACCGACAGCTCCTCGCGCACCGGGCGCCTCAAGAAGTCGGCCCGCGACGACGAGATCGTCTACAGCGTCGCGGATGCGCGTCCGCTGGTAGCCGGCCCCGCCGCCTCGCAACATTGCGCAGAGCTTGTTGAACGAGTCCACCGAGCCGCCGGCCTTCGCGAGGTCACCAATTATCGCTTCGGCCAAGGGATCACCGCCCTCAATGGCACTCTGTCTCTGTTGGTCTGCGTCCCGCGGGGGGTAGAACCCCCATATCGCGGGGCTGTTCCCGGTGGCGTCGATGGCCAGCGCGCCGAAATACGACTTTCCAGGCACGCCGGTCTGGCGCCCATGGATGCGCAGCGTGCCCGGCCGGTCCTTCGTGAGATAGACATGCGACATGCCGCGCATACCGCGGCCGAACGGCTCCTTGTTCACTAGCACGAACCGCGCCCCGTCGATTGCATTCCCCTTATGGACCGTGCCGTAGGCGTCGCGGCGCGTGTGGTCGGTCCCCATTGGCAGGTGGTCGCAGGACAACACAGCGGCCCCTGCGCGAAGGAAGGGTGTCACTAGACGCCGCCGGACGTCTGACCAGCCCTCCGCGGCCTTGATCTCGGAGCCGTGCAACGCCATTGCCTCGTTAACCCCATCGAGCACAACTAGTGTCGGCTGTCGCTTGATTAGTGCAGCCAACCATTCACGGCGGACCTGTTCGGCCGGTCCTACGAACACCAGATGCGCACTGATGGCGTCGTCGCTCAACCCAAGGAACTTAAGGCGTTCGACGGTTGAGCTGGGATCCGCTTCCTCGAAGTGGATGTAGACGACGTCCTTGCGAGCGCGCATCTCGGCGGCCGCGCATAGCAGACAGAACCATGTTTTGCCGCTTTCGGTTTCGCCGACGACAGCGTGTTCGCGGCCTGCGTATACGCAGCGCTGTCCGTCGTCCCTGGCGATTCCTATTGTGGGTTGGGGCGGGGTAATTTCACCACGTAGGTACGGGCCGAGGTCGATCGGTTGCCATGTCGCACCCACCTGGTCTGTGTCGACCTCGCCGGCCCTGGCCTCCGCTTCGTAGAGCGGCCCATAACCGAAGTCGGTGCGGCCGTAGGCGGTCGGTGCCCTGAGTGCTTTCGTCGCGGCGCTCTTGTCCCCGCCGTGATGCAGCAGCGCATAGGCGTCGAACTTGTCGTACCCGCGTGGGGCGCCTGAAAACGATTGGTCAAACGGCGTGTTATCCGACCACACGTACAGCCTCCCATCGCGGATTGTGGCTGAGCACTGCGACGTTGCGGTTGGGTGGAGCCACCGCGCACCCTCGGCGTCGGGGTCAGCGTCGAGGCACACCCAGCCGTTGGGGAGGATGTCTCGCCACCTGTGCTCGGCGTTGAATTTGGCGATCACCGACTCGCCGGTGTAGCCGGTGGGTAGCCGCGTGACCGACGCCTCGGTATTGCGGGGCGCGGGCGGCGGCGGGTACAGCTCGTCGGCGGCGTCGAGGCGCTGCCCGGCTTCGGCCACGGTCATCGCTTGCGCCGCCTCGTTGACCGTGAGGGTAACCGGCACCGGGTGGTCGACGTCCTTGTAATTTGTGGTGCCGGGTGTGCGCAGCACTCTCGCGATGTCCCACACGGGATCTGGTTTTCCGGCGCCGTGTTTAGCGGCAATCGCGGTGGCGATTCGGCCAAACCGCTCGAGGAGTCTTTTGGCGGCCTCGTGTGTGAACACATCGGTGATGTCACCGTCGGTGATGACCCAATACAGGTGCTTGCCGTGACCGGAGCCGACGATCATCGACGGCGGCCCGAATAGCGCCGCGAGGTCGGCGATGACGGCTGCCTGCTGCCCCTGGGTGGTGTTCTTGTCGTCCATCTCGCAGTAGAGGGCCGTGAGGCGGGATGTCGTTGCGGCGGTTCCGCGCCCGCTTGTTGCGGTTGTCGGGTTAACACCGACCCAGCAGCACGCTTGGGCGGGCGCATTGTCTACCGCGGCGGGGAGTTCACTGACGCCGATGATGCGGGAACTGAACTTCCCGCCCGGCTGCTGATGGTTGAACGAAACCCGCTCCCCCGGCCGGTACAACACTCGGGCGTAGGCCGTTGAAGCGTGTTCGCGGCATGGGCTGCCCGGGAGGCAGAACCAGCAGTCGGCGCTGGCAGACAGTGGGGCGCTCATGCGGCATCACAGCCGCCGTAGTACTTGCCGGCGACCTCGTGGGCGCGGAGTTCGTCTGCCCAGCGACGTACGCCTGATTCGCAATATTCGCGAAATGCCGGATCGACCCGGCAGCGCTCAACCATGCGGTGCCAGTTGCGGATCCAGGGTTCGGTTACGCTGTAACCGCATTTCGAGCATGGTAAACTGGTGTTACTTGGTGATGAGGAGGTGCCCCGGTTCCGGCCGGGGCCTTCTTCTTTTGTTGGCGCCCGCATGGCGCTGCTCCTTCGGGTGATGCTCGCGGCCCGTCATTTATCGGCCTGGTGTGGCCCCGCGGAGCTTGTGAGTGAATTACGTTGCCGTCTAGGTCGTTAGGCGGCTCCGGCGGCTGGCGCCGGCAGCTGGGCCACGACGTCGCTCGTGTCGAACCAGACACGGTCGCCATAGTTCAGCGGGACGACGACTGGGGTGTTGGCTAGGGTTCCGGTTAGCCGCCCATGGTCATCGACGGCGTCGACGGCCACCCACATCGACTCACCCTGTGGCCAAAACAGTTTCACACGATCGCCGACCCGCGGGTTGAACACGGCCGGGTTGTCCGGGTCAGGTTCGGTGGGTGTGACTCGTCGGTCGCCGAAAGTGGCGAAGTCGCGCCAATCGACTGCGGTTACGGCAGTCACGCGGCGCCGCCGATGGGTGCGCCCATGGCGTCGAGGTCGCCGACCTTGATGCGGATTAGCTTTGGTCCGCAACGTCGGCCGGATAGCGCGCCCGACGCCAGCCAACGGCGGATCGTCGCGGGGTGCACGCCCTTGTATGCGGCCGCCTCGGCCGGGCTGAGTTCGGTTCTGGTGGAGGTCATTTTCGGCTCCTTGTGCGGATCAACTTGCAACCCAAGGTTAAGCACGGCGCATGAACGCGCGCAAATGCCGACTGGTAGTCATTAGCCTTTCCCACAGCGTATTTCGTTGTGTGCTGTTGCTGTCAGCGAATAGTGCCGCCTCGGCTCTTGCTCAAACGTTGGGCCCAGTTTGGGTCCAGTTGACCGCAGGGGAGACTTATAGGCGCTCCCGGGAGCGGATGCGAATGCTGTAATGGCTGACGAAAATCAGCGGGTCCAAAGTTCGAAACCCGCGGAGTATCGCCCCTGCTAATTTGCTGGCTGTTGCGCGAGCTTGGACAACGCTGCGGCCACCTCGGCGTCACGCCCGGCCGCTATCGACTGATAGCGCAACGATGCCTTGACGGTGCTGTGGCCGAGCCTATCCATCGTTTCGCGGAGGTTCCCGACGCGGGCGGCCGACGTGCCGGCGAAGTGCCGTAAGTCGTGAATTGTGGGTCGGGGGAGCTTGTCACCGTCGCGGCCGATGCCGTCCAACGCCGCGTTGTACGCCTCGCGGAACACGCGGTCGTTCAGGTGGCAGCCGCCCCGGGCGGCCGGAAACAGTTGCGACCCAGGCGCTTTGTCGACATACCGGGCCAGGTGCTCGGCGAGTGCTGGCCGCACGTGTGGTGGGACGACGACAGCGCGGCCGCGGCCCGACTTCGGCACATCGATACGACACTTCCCCTGCCGATGGGTGGCCCCGCGGGCGATCGTGATGGTGGCGCAGTCCTTGCCGACGTCGCGGCGACGCAGCTCGATCAGTTCCCCCCAGCGTGGCCCGCACCAGGCGGCCACCAGGATCAGTGCGCGCAGTTCGGCCTTGATCTCGTCGGCGAGCGCCGCCACCTCGGCGGCCTCGAGGATGACGGGCTGCCGCTTGGTGGGCGCGGCCATTGCCCGGCTGATGTGCGCTGGGTTCGCGGCCAGCAGCTCGTCGGCGACCGCGGTCGCCAGCACGGCGTGGAGCAGTTGGTAGGCGTGCGCCCGAGCGGTCGGCTTGGCCGTGTTGAGGCCGGAATACCACGACCGCACCGCGGCGCCAGTCACGTTGCGCAGCGGAAGCCGCCCCAGGCTGGTGTCGGCTATGTGGCGGGCCAGCGTGGACTCGTAGCCGATGCGTGTGCGTGCCTTGAGCGGGCGTTGCTCGATCCACGCGGCCGCATATTCGGCGACCGTGACGCCGCCGGCGAGGCGTTCCGCTTCGCGCTGGGCTGGCGGCGTCCAGGCATGCAGCTCGACGAGGCGGCGTTCATCCGATAGCCAGCCCTCGGCGTCTATCTTCGCGGTGAAGGTCGCTTTCGCGGTGTGGCGCACCAGGTCTGGACCGACATAGGATGCTTGCCACCGCCCGCTGGGCAGCTTGCGCAGCTTGCCCCATGATCGTCGGTCGGCCATCCGCTACCTTCCCGCCGTGCCCTGTGCGTGCACCAAACATGCTGATTCATGCTAACCCTTGCGTAGCTGTGCACATAACCTATGACGGGCATATCGGCAGCTAGAGGCGGGTTTCCGCAGCTAACTGTCGGTAATAGCACCGGATGGGTCGGCATTTTCGAATCCTGCCGGGGGCACTCACGGCGTGTCACCTCGGCTGATGGGTGACATTTTGTCTTCGCGTGTTGCCTGACAGTGGTTCGGTTGATCCTTTACACCAGGTTCGGTTGATCCTTGACACTCCCTAGATGAGGGAGTTGAGCGTGGCCGAACAGTCACGGGTTGACCGCGGCGCAGGCCGCCGACCAAGACCAGGGTGGCGCCTCACGAGGCTATGTTGCTGGTTGGCCCGATATGAGGTCGCTGGCCGGGAGGGCTGGATGCGGGCGCGCCAGGGGTCGCATCGGCCGGTGTCGTGTCCGCATCAGATGCCGGATGCCGTGAAGGCACGCGGATACGTCCACCTCCCCTGGACCTCGATCGAATCCAGCTCGCCAATCTGTATGCAGCGGAGCGGCGGTTCTTGATCACGGAGATTCGGTCACCGGGGGGCGTGGCACGCCGAGCCCTTCGGCAAGAGTCTGCAGAGCGATGTTCGCCAGCGGCAGATCCACTCCCACTTCCCCGCCGAGCCCCAGGGCAAGGCTGAGGTCCTTTTCTCCCAAGTCGCGGGTGTGCAGGAAGGGCTGGTAAAGAAAGTGGTCTGGGGCGAGCGGCTTGCTCATGTCATCGCGGAACATCATTGCACCGGTGCCACCGCTGTGTGCGTCAGTGTGGCGCACAACCCGGCTGAACGCTTGCACATCGAGACCCGCCAACTCGGCGAGCTTCATCGCTTCGCAGGCGGCCGCAAAAGAGGTGAAAGTCAGCATGTTGCGCGCCAGCTTCATCCGGGTCCCCGAGCCGGGTGCCCCCGCGTGAACCACCATCGACGCCCACTGCTTGAAGGCCGGCTTGACGCGCTCATAGACCTCGCGTTCGGCACCTACCATGACAGCCAGGTCACCCGTCTTCACCGCTTCCACGCCGCCGCTGACCGGTGCATCGACGACGTGAATGCCGTTCGGCTCCAATTCCGCGGCCAGTTCGACTGCGGTTCTGTGGTCTATCGTCGAGTGGATCGCGATGACGGTGCCGCGCTTGGCGCGCGGGGCGAGCCGCGCCACGACGTCGCGCACTTGCTCGTCGTTCAGCACCATGACACTGATGATGTCTGCGGCCGCCACATCATCCACGGTGTCGGCGACCTGCACTCCGGCGTCGGCGAATGACGTTGTTGCATCCGGCCTTACGTCGAAAACGATCAACCCGCCCGGCCAGCCGACCAGCCGCTTGGCCATGGGCGCACCAAGATTGCCCAGCCCGATGAAGCCCAACTTCGGCGCCTGATCTTCGGCCATCAACTACCTCCTCGGAGTCGCACGATCATTGTGCACGACGGCATTCTCAGGCCCGCCGCAGCAGCATCGCGGTGGTGCCGCTGTTGGCCGCCCCGACACCGACCGCGGCCAGCTTCGCGCCGTCGACCTGTCGCGCAGCCGCCTCGCCACGGATTTGCAGGCACGCTTCATGCAGATGTCCGAAGCCGTGCAGACGTCCTCCGGATAGCTGCCCTCCGGCAGTGTTGATGGGAAATTGTCCGCCCAGCGAGATGCGCCCCGGATCGGCGACCCACGCGCCGGATTCGCCGACCGGGCAGAAACCGAAGTCCTCCAGCCAGCAGAGCACGAAGACACTGAACCCGTCATACAACGAGGCCACGTCGACGTCGGCGATGGTGAAGTCGGTGCGATCCCAGATCGTGGACCAGCGCGAACTGATGCGGGTGATGTCTTCACCTCCCTCCCAGGTGAACCGGTCGTGGTGGGCGCAGTCGAGGGCCTCCACCGACACCCCCGGGTGGTCCAGCCCCGCGACGTGCTCGGCACGCGAAACGACGAATGCGGTCGCCCCGTCGCAGGCGATGTCACAGTCGAACATGCACAACGGGTCAGAAACCATGCGCGCGCCCAGATAGGCGTCCAGGTCGAGTGGGTCGCGATAGATCGCCGTGGGGTTGCGGGCGGCGTGGGCCCGTTGCGCGATGGCTATCGACGCGAGTTGCTCCCGAGTCAGGCCGTACCGCAGCATTCGCGCGCGAATCTGCAGCGCCGCCAGGTTGGCCGCCGTCGCACCAAATGGCATCTGCCAGCCCAGCATCCCGGCGGGGCGGCCGCCGCCAGACCCGTAGCCCTTGCGCCGGCCGGCGCCCTGAGCCGTGCCCTCCCAGATGCTGCGCCAACACAGGACGTGGTCGGCAAGCCCGCCCGCGACAGCGAGCATTGCGTCCACCACGGCGCCCAGCTGCCCAGGGGATTCCACTCCCCCGGCGACCCAGTTCGGCTGGATTCCCAGCGCGTCGTGGATGTCCCGCAACGACGCCCCCGAGAACCCGACGCCCGGTTGCGACGACCCGGGATATGTTGTGAGCCCGTCGATGTCGGCCAACGACAGACCCGCGTCGGCAACCGCGGCCAGACACGCTTCGGCGGTCAGCTCCAGCGGGTCCCGCCCCAGCCGGCGGCCGATTGCCGACTGACCGATACCGCTGATGACCGCCCGATCGGTCACCCCCTTATTCACCAGCGCTCCGGCTCGAACAATGGAATGAACACCTCGTCTTCACCGTCTAGGCATCGATCGAACGTCACCCGAACGGGCATGTTCGCGGTGACCTCGGCGGGATGAACGTTCACCAGGTTGGTCAGCAGGCGCGCCCTCCTGTCCTCGACCGGAGTGACGAATGCGATCAGATAGGGCGGCGCGAACCCCGGGAACCACTGATGGCGATTCACCGTCCAGGATTCGACGAACCCGCGGCCGCTGAGGTCGACATACTCGGTCGCCGCGTGGTCGACAGGGCACAGCAGCGCGGGCGGGTGGCACAACCGCCCGCAGTCGGTGCAGCGTTGCATGCGCAGCACTCCGTCGGCACCGGCGGTCCAGAAGGGCCGACTTAGAGCGGTCAGCGCTGGAACCGGCCGGGAAGTGTCTGGTATGTGAGTCATGGGGTATATAGGCGATTCGACTGCTAGCCAAATACTCCCGGCGATTGCGAGTAGTCCACCGTAGACAGTTCGGTCATGCCCCCATCGACGTGGAGCACCGTGCCGGTCACGAACGCCGCGTCGTCCCCCGCGAGGAAGGCCACGGCGGGCGCGATCTCCACGGGGCTGGCGCCGCGCTTCATCGGCGAGGCCGCGGCCGTCCGCGTGTAGTTGTCCCACTCGGTGCCGATCAGTTTCTCCTGGGCCTCCGTAAGGGCGAACGGGCACACCGCGTTGACGCGGATGCGGTGGCGAGCCCACTCGTTGGCGGCCACCTTGGTCAGCGCCGCCACCGCGCCCTTGGCCGCCGAATAGGGAGCGGTGTAGGCGATGCCGGCGAGGGCGGAGCCCGACACGAAGTTGATCACCGACGCCCGCCCCGACTCGCGCAGGAACGGGAAGCAGAGCTGCATGAACCGGAACGTAGCCTTGGGCCCCGTGGCCTCGGAAAGCTCCCAATCCTTATCGGTGACCAATTCCAGCGCCTTCGGCATGGCGAAGAACTGCGCCGCGTTGACCAAGACGTCGATGCGGCCGCCCCCGGTTTCCGCCGCCTCCTGAACGGCGGCTTCAATCGCATCGCGATGGGCGACGTTGGCCCTGATGAAGGAGGCCCGCCCGGAATTGCCCCGAATGCGCTCGACGCGCTCAAGGCCCTTCTCCCCGTTGAGATCGACGATCGAAACGTGAGCGCCCAGGCTGGCCAACTCCTCGGCGATGGCCCCGCCCAACCCCTGAGCCCCGCCGGTAACCAGCGCGTATCTGTCCTCGAGACGAGACAAGACCACTCCTTGCTGCGATGTAACAATGGAACATTAAGCGTTCAATTATCCAATGATTGCAGATCGCCGCGGCGGTGCCTAGTACACCCGCCTCGAACCCCCGCCGTGCGAAGGACCCAGGGGTGCGGCAGTCTTCGCAGGGCCGGTGCGGCTCCCGGGCGCAAAGCCGCACGTCGCGTAGCATGAAGAGCTGAGATCACCGCCCTTGGCCTTCGTAGGAGTGAGATGTTGACTGATCCGGTCACCAGCGAATCGGCGGCCGGCGCCGACGTCGACCGCCGGGACCAGATTCTCGACGCGGCAAACGAATGCTTCGCCCAGCTGGGCATCCAGCGCACCAGTGTGCAGGACGTGGCGCGCATGGCGAAGGTCTCGCGGGGCACGGTGTACCGGTACTTCGAAGACCGCAACATGCTCATCGACGCCGCGATCGAATTCGGTGCGCAGCG
>NZ_LZKH01000179.1:0-15994 GCF_001672745.1 Mycobacterium sp. E1386 | reverse complement strand
TTGACGGGCTGGTGGACGAGCTGATCGTGCTGGATTCCGGTTCGACGGACGACACGGAAATCCGCGCCGTGGCCGCCGGCGCCCGGGTCGTCAGCCGTGAGCAGGCGTTGCCCGAGGTGCCGATCCGGCCCGGGAAGGGCGAGGCGCTGTGGCGCTCGCTGGCGGCCACCAGCGGTGACATCGTCGTGTTCGTCGACTCCGACCTGATCAATCCGAACCCGATGTTCGTGCCCTGGCTGGTCGGGCCGCTGCTCATGGGCGACGGCGTCCACCTGGTCAAGAGCTTCTACCGGCGGCCGCTCCAGGTCGGCGACGTCGGCGGCGCCGCGGGCGCCACCGGCGGTGGGCGGGTCACCGAACTGGTGGCCCGGCCGCTGCTCGCGGCGCTGCGGCCGGAGCTGGGCGGCATCCTGCAGCCGCTCGGCGGGGAGTACGCGGCGACTCGCGAACTGCTGACGTCGGTGCCGTTCGCGCCGGGCTACGGCGTCGAGATCGGTCTGCTGCTGGACACTTTCGACCGGTTGGGCTTGGGGGCCATCGCGCAGGTCAACCTGGGCGTGCGTGCGCACCGCAACCGGCCGCTGGCCGAGCTGGGTGCGATGAGCCGCCAGGTCATCGCGACCCTGCTCTCGCGCTGCGGGATTCCCGATTCCGGCGTCGGGTTGACGCAGTTCTTCGCCGTTGGCCCCGAAGGGCCCGATGGTCAGAGCTACACCCAGCACACCTCGCCGGTGTCGCTGGCGGACCGCCCGCCCATGAAGGTCCTGAGGCCGCGCTAAAGCCGCGCTGCGTGGTCGCGGTGTCGGTGGCATAGGGCAGTATCGACGACGTGGCGTTGGTGTTGCTTTACCTGGTGGTGCTGGTGCTGGTGGCGATCGTGCTGTTCGGCGCGGCGAGTCTGCTGTTCGGGCGCGGTGAGCAGTTGCCGCCCCTGCCCCGGGGGACGACCGCGACCGTGCTGCCGGCCTACGGCGTGACCGGCGCGGACGTCGACGCGGTCAAGTTCACCCAGGCGTTGCGTGGCTACAAGACCAGCGAGGTGGATTGGGTGCTGGACCGGCTCGCGCGCGAGCTGGAGGCGCTGCGCGGCCAGCTCGCCGCGGTGTCCGCCCCCGCATCTGCCGAGGACGATGCCCAACCCATGGAACCCGAGGGCGGCGAGGACCGTCAGGACTAGATGTGAGCGATGACGGGCTGGTTCGGTGTAGCTGGGCGGCCATCCGGCCCGGACCCGATTTCGAGTTGTACCGCGATTACCACGACCAGGAGTGGGGCCGCCCGGTGCACGACGGGGTGGCGCTGTTCGAGCGAATGAGCCTGGAGGCGTTCCAGAGTGGGCTGTCGTGGCTGATCATCCTGCGCAAACGGGAGAACTTCCGGCGCGCCTTCGCCGGGTTCGATTTCGAGCGGGTCGCGGGCTACACCGATGCGGACGTGCAGCGACTGATGGCGGACACGGGCATCGTGCGCAACCGGGCCAAGATCGACGCGACCATCGCCAACGCCCGCGCCGCCGCCGAACTGGGAACCCCGGCGGACCTCGCGGAGCTGCTGTGGTCCTTTGCGCCCGAACCGCGCCCCCGGCCGGCGGATGGCTCCGAAGTTCCCTCGGCTACACCGGAATCGAAGGCCATGGCGCGCGAGCTCAAGCGGCGCGGGTTCCGCTTCGTCGGGCCCACCACTGCCTATGCGCTGATGCAGGCGACCGGCATGGTCGACGACCATATCCGGGGTTGTTGGGTGCCTTCCCCCCGGTGACATGCGGCCGGGCAATCGGCGTTCAGCGGCCCCCGGCGCCCGGAGAACCGGGTCTTTGTTCAACTCGTGACCTGGATAGGGAACAATAGAGGGGTGATTTGGCAGGTCGATGTCGGGTATGGCTGGAAAATCGCTGGCGGGGCATGCTCGGCGCCGACCAGGTCTGCAACGGCGGACCAGCTCGAACCTGGAGGGAGCACTCGATGGCGGCGATGAAGCCCCGGACCGGCGACGGTCCTCTGGAAGCAACCAAGGAGGGGCGCGGCATCGTGATGCGGGTACCACTTGAGGGAGGTGGCCGCCTGGTCGTCGAGCTGACGCCCGACGAAGCCGCCGCCCTCGGTGACGAACTCAAGGGTGTCACGAGCTCCAGCTAAGGCCTGCCGGCGGACCGCGGGCTACGCGCACACCTTTCGGTAGATGTCCAGGGTTTGCTCGGCGACGCGGGCCCAGGAGAATTCCTCGACGCAGCGCTGGCGTCCCGCCTCGCCATACCGCTTCGCCTTTTCGGGGTCGGCGACGAGCGCGTTGACAGCGTCGGCCAGTCTGGTCTGGTAACCGGTCGGGTCTCCGGCGTCGTAATGGGCGAGCGAACCGGTCACCCCGTCGAGAACCACCTCGGGGATCCCGCCGACGTCGGAAGCCACCACGGCCGTCGCGCATGCCATCGCCTCCAGGTTCACGATGCCCAGCGGCTCGTACACCGAGGGGCAGACGAAAACCGTTGCCGCCGACAATATTTCACGTATCTCGCCGATCGGTAGCATCTCTCTGATCCAGAACACGCCCTGCCGGTCGTGGGCCAGCCGCGCCACCGCGGACCGAATCTCCTCGGCTATCTCCGGGGTGTCGGGGGCGCCCGCGCACAACACCACTTGCACCTCGGGGTCGAAATGGTGCGCCGCCGCCACCAAGTGGGCGACCCCCTTCTGCCGGGTGATCCGGCCGACAAACGCAACCGTGGGCCGGTCGGGGTCGACGCCGAGCTCGGCCAGCACGGACCCGGTGTGCGTCGGCCCGGCCGGATGCCACACGTCGGTGTCCACCCCGTTGCGGATGACGTGCACGACGCTGGGATCCAGCGCGGGGTAGACGCGCAGGATGTCTTCGCGCATCGCGGAGCTGACCGCGATGACGGCGTCCGCCGCCTGCACCGCGGTGCGCTCCACCCACGTCGACACCTGGTAGCCGCCGCCGAGCTGTTCGGCCTTCCATGGCCGCAGCGGCTCGAGCGAATGCGCCGTCAGGACGTGGGGAATGTCGTAGAGCAGCGCTGCCAGATGACCGGCCATCCCGGTGTACCAAGTGTGCGAATGCACGACGGTGGCCGCTGACGCGGCGTTGGCCATCATCAGGTCCGCGGACAACGTCGACAGCGCGGGGTTGGCGCTCTGCAAGCGCGGATCGGATTGGTGCACGATGGCGTTCGGCCGCGGCGTGCCCATGCAGTGCACATCGACCGCGCACAATCGGCGCAGCTGGGCGACCAGTTCGGTGACATGTACGCCGGCTCCCCCGTAGACCTCTGGTGGGTATTCCCGAGTCATCATCGCCACCCGCATACCCGCACGGTAGTTCGGTCGCGCGGAGGAGCGCGAGTCGGGGGCCGGGCAATCGGTGACCGGCTCGGCGGACCAAATACCTTGACGGACAGCCGCACAGAACACCGCCAATAGCGCCGTCCCTCTGGCAGCGCCTTGCGGCGGCCGATAGGTTTGAACCATGAGGGAAGCGCCACACGTGCTGGGCATTGTCCTGGCCGGCGGTGAGGGCAAGCGGCTGTATCCGCTGACCGCGGATCGGGCCAAGCCCGCGGTTCCCTTCGGCGGCGCCTATCGGCTGATCGACTTCGTGCTCTCCAACCTCGTCAATGCCCGCTACTTGAGGATCTGCGTTCTGACCCAGTACAAGTCGCATTCACTGGACCGTCACATTTCGCAGAATTGGCGGCTGTCCGGTCTGGCCGGTGAGTACATCACCCCCGTGCCCGCACAGCAGCGCCTGGGCCCCCGCTGGTACACCGGCTCCGCCGACGCGATCTACCAGTCGCTCAATCTGATCTACGACGAAGACCCCGACTACATAGTCGTTTTCGGCGCCGACCACGTGTATCGGATGGACCCCGAGCAGATGGTCCAGTTCCACATCGAAAGCGGGGCCGGTGCAACGGTGGCCGGCATCCGCGTGCCGCGCGGCGAGGCCACCGCATTCGGGTGCATCGACGCCGATGATTCCGGCCGCATCCGCGATTTCGTGGAGAAGCCGTTGGACCCGCCCGGTACACCGGATGACCCCGAGGCCACGTTCGTGTCGATGGGCAACTACATCTTCACCACCAAGGTGCTCATCGACGCGATTCGCGCCGACGCCGACGACGACCACTCGGATCACGACATGGGCGGTGACATCATTCCGCGGTTGGTCGACGACGGTATGGCCGCGGTTTACGACTTCAAGGACAACGAGGTACCGGGCGCGACCGACCGCGACCGGGGTTACTGGCGTGACGTGGGGACGCTGGACGCGTTCTACGACGCGCACATGGACCTGGTCTCGGTGCATCCGGTGTTCAACCTCTACAACAAGCGCTGGCCGATCCGCGGTGAGTCCGAGAACCTGGCCCCGGCCAAGTTCGTCAACGGCGGGTCGGCGCAGGAGTCGGTCGTCGGCGCGGGCAGCATCATTTCGGCGGCTTCGGTGCGCAACTCGGTGCTCTCGTCCAACGTCGTGGTCGATGACGGCGCGATTGTGGAGGGCAGCGTGATCATGCCCGGCGCCCGGGTCGGCCGGGGCGCGGTGGTGCGCCACGCCATCCTGGACAAGAACGTCGTCGTCGGGCCCGGCGAGATGGTCGGCGTGGATCTCGAGAAGGACCGGGAGCGTTTCGCGATCAGCGCCGGCGGTGTGGTCGCGGTGGGCAAGGGCGTCTGGATCTAGAACACCGGTGCTACCCGGGGATCTCCGGGATCAGCAGATGCGCGTCGTAGCGCGGGCCCCAGTGCAGCTTGACGCGGCCGCGCGGGGATCCGGCGTAGGCCGCCGGGAGTTGGCCGGTGAGCGGGTTCCGCGGGCACAACCAGCGTCCCGCGACCACCAAGCGCAGTCGCTCACCGGCGCGGAACAGCGTCGCCGACGGGCCCAGCGCCACGTTGACCTCGACCACCTGGTGCGGGGCGAGGGGCCGCGGGTCGACGCACGCCGCGACGGGTTCCCACGTTCGCGAGAGGTCGGGGTCCAGCGCGCGCAGCGAGACGCGCTGCCAACCGGTGCTGACCCGGTCGCGTCCGTAGCCGTAGGAGCCTTCGAATCCGACAAACCGTCCGTCGCGCCACTTCTCCACGCCGACGAACAGGTTGGCGTCGTCACAGCCGTGCAGTTCGACCCACAGCCGCGCCGCCATCGGGCCGGTCAGCTCGATATCCGCGGGCACCGTCCAGCTGAATGCTGCTGCCCCGGAGCGGGTTTCGAACGCGATACCACCTTCCGCCGACGGCCGCTGGGCGGCCAGCAGGCCGCCCTCGGCCAAATACATTGGCCGCCAACGGGTGCGCGCCAGCGGCCAGTCGGTCTCTTCGCGCACCGCCGCGATGGTGTCGCGGTCTTCGCGGACCTCGAGCCGGACGCTGCGAGAAGCGGGGGTCCCGTCCAGCACTCCGCGGAAGAACGTCAATTGCTCGGTCAGCGCGGGCTCGGAGTAGAAGGTCGCCCACTTGCCGGCGCGGTGGGTGTAGAGGCGGGCGTGGCGGGAGCCGGCGCGCGTGAACGCGCGGATCGAACCGCGGCCGTGCAAATTGTTGTCGGAGAAGCTGCCGCACACCAGCATGGGAACCTCGATTGCCGAGAGGTCCGGGACCAGCGAGCGCCAGAACTCGTCGCGCAATGGGTGGGCGTCCTGCATCCGTTCCAGATCGTAGGCCTGCCGGGTGTCGCGTCGCACGTTTCGCGACCACACCCTGGTGAACCCGGTCTCGCGAACGCCGCCCGGGAAGGTCAGGTCGCGGTAAGCGTCGGTGAAGCCTTCCCACGGGCAGATCGCCCGTAGCGCCGGTGGCCGCAGCGCCGCGACCGCGTACTGGCTGATGGCCAGGTACGACACCCCGAGCATGACGACCCGTCCGTCGCTCCACGGTTGTCCGGCGATCCACTGCACCAGGTCGTAGGTGTCCTCGGCCTCCTGACGCGACAACAGGTGCCCGGTGCCGTCGGAACGGCCACAGCCGCGCGAGTCGGCATTGACCACGGCGAAGCCCTGGGAGGTCCACCACGCGGGATCGGGCGCCTCCCAACCGGTCAGCGCCGAGAAGCGCACCTGTTGCGGCTGGCGCAGGATCCGGTACTGCACGGAGAACGTCCACCTGCTGCCGCGCCGTCTCGGCAGATTGTCCTTGCCGTAGGGGTGGATGCTGAGAATCACCGGCCGCGCATTGGCATCGCGCTGCCGGAAAACGTTGGCCCGCAATACCGTTCCGTCGCGGGTCGGAACGCATACATCGCGTTCGACATCAAGGTCGGCTGGTGGATCGGTCACGGTGACGGGGGGCTTGGCGACGAGCCGTATTCGGCTCACCGCATACCGGAGCGCGCCGGGGGGCCGCCACGGCCTGTCCCGGGCGGGCGCGGGATTTCGGGCCATGCGAATACCCTAGGCGCGTCCGCGCGGCCGTTACCAGATGAAGGGCACCAACCGATAGCGCACCCGTTGCCGGTATTCGCGATATCCGGTCAACTCCTGGGTGAGCAGCGTTTCCTCGTCGAGGATACGGAGGGCGAGCAGGACGCAGCCCGGAATGACCAAGAGCAGTGCCCAATAGGAGCCGAGCCCCAACGGCATGCCGATCATCATGATCACGTTTCCGACATACATCGGGTGGCGTACGAATCGGTAGAGACCGTCGGATACCAGCGTCTGCCCCGACTCCACTGTGATAGTGGCTGCGGCGTAACTGTTTTGGACGATCACCAGCATGGCGATTCCGAGTCCCACCGCCACCAGGACATCACCGAGCACGGACAGCCACGCCGGTACGGACGACCAGCCGAACCGGTGATCGAGCGCGCTGAGCACCATCACCCCGAACAGGACCAGGAACGAGCCGGTGATGATGAACTTCTGGGTCGCCCGGGGTTCGGCGCGCGGGCCCGCATTCATGCGGCGCTGCAGGGCCGCGGGATTGTTCCGCGCCAGGTAGACGACGGGGATGAGCGTTGCCGCCATGAACACGGCGATGAAAACCCATGCCTGCCAATAACGGAACGTGCCGGCGGGCAGGAAGAGGATCAAGCCGAAAGACAGGAATCCCGAGATCGATCGCACCGTCACGCGAATACCGGTTTTCATGGCGCTCCTAACCACGCAGATCGCGGCGTCGGAAGCCCATGACACCGAGGGTAACGAGTGCGGCGTCGATGGCCAATAGCCACAGCAGCGGCGTGGCGGTGAAATCCGCGCCGACCCGGGGGATATGGGCGAACGGTTCCAGGTCGAGCAGCCATTGCGAGAACCCGGCCAACGAACCGATCAGGTACAGGGCGATGAAACCGACCAGAACGCCCCAGGCCACGGGTGTGAATCGTGGTGCCAGACCGAACAAGCCGACCGTCACCGCCGACAACAACCAGACTGCGGGCAGTTGCACGGCCGCACTTGCCACCACGACGGCCACTTTGCCGCCGAGGTCACCGGCGGCGGCGCCGTAGACCAGGCCGCCGGCCAAACCGCTGGCCAGCATCGCCACCGAGGATCCGAGCAATGCCGCCAACAGGTGACTCGCCAGCCAGCGGTCTCTCGACACCGCACCGGCCAGCGTCGCTTCGGCGCGCTGCCCCGCTTCCTCCTGGTGCAATCGCAACGTCAGCGAGACGGCGAATGCGGCGGCCGCCATCCCCATCATGGTGAACGCGACGGCGATGAAGGCTTCCTCCAAAGCGCTGGTACCGCCCATCCGGACGACGATGTCGCGGGCGGCGTTGCTGCCGCCGAGTTCGTCGCCGATACCGTGCACCACACTGCCCATCAGGACGCCATAGAGGCACAGCCCCACGGTCCAGAGCAGGAGCGCTCCACGGTCCAATCGCCATGCCAGCCCGAACACATTGCCCAGCGCGGGCGCGGCGGATCCTGGGCCGGGGCGTTCGGCGAGGAGCCCGGCACCGACGTCACGGCCGGCGAGCAGCCGGTATGCCACCGCGGTGAGCGCGAGGGCGGTCGTCAGGTGCAGCGTCAGCACGGGCCAGTGATCGCCCGCGTAGGGCCGGACCTGCAGCGACCATCCCAACGGCGAGAGCCATGACAGCGCACCGGAACCGGCGTCGCCGACGGCGCGCAGCGTGAAGGCGGCCGCCAGAACCGCGAACGCGGCGCCGCGCGCGAAGCGTGCGCTTGGGGACAGTTGCGCGGTCACCGCGGCGACGGCGGTGAACACCAGGCCGGAGCAGGCCAGCGCCGCACCGAAAGCGAGCGACCCGCCGGCGGGGACGTCGGTGGTGAGCAGTCCCGCCGCGCCGATCACGCCGGTGGCGATGGAGGCCCCGAACGACAACAACAGTGCGGCGGTGAGGCTGGCATAGCGACCGACGGCGGTCGAGTCCACGAGCTCGGTTCGGCCCGCCTCCTCATCGCCCCGGGTGTGCCGGACGACGGTCAGGATGACGGCCACCGCGATCAGCAGGTGGAACATCCCGGCCTTCCAAATGCCAACCGCCCCAAGGCTGTCGTTGTAGACCTGCCCGTAGAGCGCGCGCTGCGCCGGGCTCGCCATGATGGACGCAGCGAATCCGGCCCGGGCGGCCTGGGTGGGGTAGACCTTTTCAATGCTGCCGACGTACACCGTTGCCAGTGGCACCGACAGCAGGAACACCCACAGCGGCAGCGAGATTCGGTCGCGGCGCAAGTAGAGCCGCAGCATCCCCAGCGTTCCGGAGAAGTTCGAGCCGCGTTGCGGCGCGGGGTACGCCGGACGGTGCGAGCGATCCAAGGTTGCGGTGCTCATGATGCCGAAACCTTGTCCGTCGTGTCGTAGTGGCGCAAAAAGAGTTCCTCGAGCGTCGGCGGCTGGCTGACGAGGCTACGCACACCGGCGTCGCCGAGTGCCCGGATGAGCTCCCCGAGGCTTTCGCCGTCGACCTGAGCGCGCAGGATGGAGCCCTCGACGCTGACGTCCTCGACGCCCTTGATGCGAGTGAGGTCGCCGGGGTCACCGGTCATCTCGGCCTTGATCGAGGTGCGGCTGAGGTGCCGCATCGAGTCCAGGGTGCCGCTTTCGACGGCCTTGCCGGCCCGGATGATGGTCACCCTTTCGCACAGCGCTTCGGTCTCGGCCAGGATGTGGCTGGACAACAACACCGTTGCGCCGCGATCGCGCGCCTCGGCAACGCACTGCTGAAAGACGTTCTCCATCAACGGGTCCAGACCACTGCTGGGCTCGTCCAACAGCAAAAGGCGGGCCCGCGACGAGAACGCGGAGATCAGCGAAACCTTTTGCCGGTTGCCCTTCGAATAGGTCCGCGCCTTTTTGTGCGGATCGAGGTCGAAGCGCTCGATCAGCTCGTCGCGACGCGTGCGGTCGATGCCGCCGCGCATGCGGGCCAGCAGGTCGATGGTCTCGCCGCCGGTCAGCGTCGGCCATAGCGTCACATCGCCGGGCACATAGGCGATCTGGCGGTGCAGTGCGACCGCGTCGGTCCACGGGTCGCCGCCCAGCAGCCGCACGGTGCCGCCGTCCGCCTTGACCAGACCGAGCAGGATGCGGATGGTCGTCGACTTCCCAGCACCGTTGGGGCCGAGGAAGCCGTGCACTTCGCCTTCGCGCACGGTCAGGTCGAGGCCGTCCAACGCCCGCACCGATCCGAAATTCTTTGTCAAGTGGCGGATTTCGATGGGCGCGACATTGTCAACTGGCATGGTTTTCTCCTTGATCATCTGCGGCCAGGAATGCGTCGTACATGGTGCGGTCGACCATCAGTCCTTCGGTGTAGATCTCCAGCGCGGGCAGCACCATGTCGCGGGCGTAGTCGCGAAGGACCGCGCGGATGTCCGTTGGTGTCTCGTGCATCTGCAGATAGAGCAAGAAGCCGCCGCCCCCGGTGATGCCCAGATACCGGGCCCGGGCGCGCGGGTCCCGACTGGGCTTTATGGTGCCCGCCCGAACGCCCTCGTCCAGGTACCCTTCGGCGTTGTCGATCATTCTGCGCCACAACATGTTTGCCAGTTCGCCGCCCGACTGCATGCTGCGAACCAGGTAGGCCATCATCGGTGCGTACGACTCGATCTCGGCCATCTGAGCGAACCAGGTGGCCGGATCGTTCGACTTGAGCGCCTCGGACTTGCTGTTGCGGAGCTCTTCGGCGATGTAGTCGTCACACGCCTTGCGCAGGCCCTCCTTGGAGCCGAAGTGGTGAATGACCAGCGCGGCGCTCACCCCCGCCGCCTCGGCGATCGCGCGCAGCCCCACGCCGAACCCACGCTCGCCGAACTGCTCGATGGCCGCGTCCCGGATCCGGGCGGCGGCGGTCAGGTCGGCTGAACGCATGTTCAGTACGCTAAACGCACGTTCAGCCTCGAGTCAAGGAGGCACGGCGTCAAGAATTCGTAAACGGGTCAGTGGCGATCGCAAGCGCGGCGTTGCCGGGCGCGGCGGGTCGCCACCATCGGGTCAGTGGCGATCGCAAGCGCCGCGAGTCGCCACCGTTTGAATCAGTCGCGCACCGCGGCCAAAATGCCGTCGCCGAGCGGAATCAGGGCCGGGGTGAGCCGCTCGTCCTCGGCGATCAGTCGCGCCGCTTCGCGCACCGCGACCACCTCGGCGTCGCGGGCGGCGGGATCGCCGGCTCTACCGCCGAGGGCGGCGCGGTGTACCACGATGACGCCGCCGGATCGCAGCAGCCGCACGCCCTCCACCACGTAATCCGGCTGGTCAACCGGATCCGCGTCCACGAACACCAGGTCGTAGGACTCGTCGGCGAGGCGGGTGAGGACCTCTTGGGCCCGGCCGCTGATCAGCCGGGTGCGCGACGGCCCGATGCCGGCTTCGGAGAAGGCCTGCTTGGCGAGCCGCAGATACTCGGGCTCGATGTCGATCGTCGTCAGCACGCCGTCGTCGCTCATGCCGGACAGCAACCAGAGCCCACTGACCCCCGCGCCGGTACCCACTTCCGCGACGGCCTTCCCGCCGCTGAGCTTGGTCAGCAGGCTCAGCAGCGCGCCCACCGCGGGCGTGACCGCGCCCGCGCCGATATCCACGGCACGCTCGCGGGCGGCCGCGAGCAACGAGTCTTCGGAGATCGACCCCTCGGCGTGCGCGGACAGGGATTCGGCTCGACTGGGCGCCGGCTGGCCGGGGGTTTCTGCGTCGGTGCCGTCCATGCCCGCAGCGTATTCCACTTCGCCGCGCACCCCCGCATGGCGCGCCTAAGCTGCACCGTTACGACACGCCCGGCGAAGCCGCTGCGTTTAAGCTCACGCCGCGGCGGATATCTCCTGCACAGCGCTGGTAACAATACGGTTTCTCAGCCTGAGCTCAGACTGCTCATATATCGCACATACGCCGATACGCGACGGTGTCCCTATGGATCGCGGAGCGCGTTGGCACGGGAATACGGACTGGCGGCTACGTGTTGCCGCCGGTGACGACTTGTCGCTTTTCGGCAGGACGGATTCGGAGGAATCGATCATCACCACGCTTTTGGGCCCGACCAGCATGTCGCACGCGCAGGACTGCCCCACGGACGAGTGGGTGGAGCAGTCCGACGGCTTGCAAGGCACCGCGGTATTCGACGCGACCGGGGACAAGTCCACGATGCCCTCGTGGGACGAGCTTGTGCGTCAGCACGCCGATCGGGTGTACCGGCTGGCCTACCGCCTCTCCGGTAATCAGCACGACGCCGAGGACCTCACTCAGGAGACCTTCATCCGGGTTTTCCGGTCGGTGCAGAACTATCAGCCCGGCACGTTCGAAGGCTGGTTGCACCGCATCACCACCAACCTGTTCCTCGACATGGTCCGCCGGCGCGCCCGCATCCGGATGGAGGCGCTGCCCGAGGATTACGAACGGGTGCCCGCGGACGAGCCCAACCCTGAGCAGATCTACCACGATTCACGGCTCGGGCCGGACCTGCAGGCGGCTTTGGATTCGCTGCCCCCGGAGTTCCGCGCCGCCGTCGTGCTGTGCGACATCGAGGGCCTGTCCTACGAGGAGATCGGCGCGACGCTGGGCGTGAAGCTCGGGACCGTGCGCAGCCGCATCCACCGCGGACGTCAGGCGCTGCGCGACTACCTGGCCGCCCACCCCGGTGCCGGCCAGGGGGCACTGCACGCAGAGTCGGCGTAGCCGGCGAACGCCCGAACCGACACGTTCGGGTCTCCGCCCGGATGCGAGCCGTCGGTTTTGTGGTCTTGAGATGCGCTATTGCGCACCCCTCGCGCTACATTCGAGGGGTAGGCGCTACGAAAGGACCCGGTGATGCCCGATCGAGGAGGACACCTCTTCCGCCGCGCGTTCTCCTGGCTTCCCGCACAGTTCGCCTCCCAGAGCGATGCGCCCGTCGGCGCTCCGCGCCAGTTCGGTTCGACCGAGCACCTTTCCGTCGAAGCCATCGCGGCGTTCGTCGACGGTGAGCTGCGGATGAACGCGCACCTTCGCGCGGCGCACCACCTGTCGCTGTGCCCGGAGTGCGCGGCCGAGGTAGACGATCAGAGCCACGCCCGTGCGGCGCTGCGCGACTCGCACCCGATCCGTATCCCCAGCTCGCTGCTCGGGATGCTCGCCGAGATTCCCTACGAATCGCCCGATGACATGACCACCCGGGCGTCCGACCGTTTTGCTGAGCGCGACGCCCGTGAGCAGCGCAAGCGCCCGTAGCTCGACACCCTCTCGCCGAAGTCCCCATGGTTGATCTCGCCGAATTCTGCGCACCCCGCCCGTGCGCTCATGGGCGGCCAGCGCCGAACCGTGGATACTAGGGTGGACACGAACGGTGTCGGGTGTATCGCCCGGTGATGGGCTAGTTCGAGCGCTCAAGAAGAGGATCCAAAGGGGTAACGTGACCTCCGATCAAGGCAACGACAGCGGCAAGAACAGCGGCAACCGCTTAGCGCCGCGCCCCATCTCCCGCCCGCCGGTCGACCCCGCATCGCGTCAACTGTTCAGCCGTCCCGACGGGCTGCGCGGATCCTTCGTGGCCGACCGCGTCCGCCCACAGAAGTATCGCGACCAGGCCGACTTCCGGCCGCACGAAGAACCGGCCGATCCGGTCCTTCAAGAGGCGTTCAGTCGCCCGGTCGGCAGCCCCGACTCGCTGCAGCGCCACCCCGTCGACGCCGGTGCGCTGGCCGCCGAGAAAAACGGTGCCGAGCCCGACGAGCTCGACGATCCCTGGCGAGACCCGTCGGCGGCCGCGGCGCTGGGCACTCCGGCGGTCGCCCCATCCGGACCGCGGGGGCCCCGGGGCTACGGCGGCAAGCTCGGTGTGCGCGACGTGTTGTTCGGCGGCAAGGTGTCTTACCTGGCGCTGCTGGTCTTGCTGCTGATCGCGCTGCTCATCGGGGTGATCGGCGGGGTGGTCGGCCGCAAGACGGCCGAGGTCGCCGAGGCGTTCACCACCTCGAAGGTGACGCTGTCGACCAACGGCAACGGTGAAGGGCCGGCGGGTCGCTTCGCCAAGGTGGCCGCGGCGACCGCCAACGCGGTGGTGACCATCGAGTCCAAGAGCGACCAGGAGGGCTTGCAGGGCTCCGGCGTCGTGGTCGACGGTCGCGGCTACATCATCACCAACAACCACGTGATCTCCGAGGCGGCCAACAACCCCAGCCAGTTCAAGACGACCGTGGTGTTCAACGACGGCAAGGAAGTGCCCGCCAATCTGGTGGGGCGCGACCCCAAGACCGACCTTGCCGTGCTCAAGGTCGACAACGTCGACAATCTGAGCGTGGCCCGGTTCGGTGACTCGGACAAGGTGCGCGTCGGCGACGAGGTCCTTGCGGCGGGTGCGCCGCTCGGCCTGCGCAGCACCGTGACCCACGGCATCATCAGTGCGCTGCACCGTCCCGTCCCGTTGTCGGGCGAGGGCTCCGACACCGACACCGTCATCGACGCTCTGCAGACCGACGCATCGATCAATCACGGCAACTCCGGAGGCCCGCTGATCGACATGGATTCGCAGGTGATCGGCATCAACACCGCGGGTAAGTCCTTGTCCGACAGTGCAAGTGGGCTGGGCTTCGCCATCCCGATCGACGAGGCGAAGACGGTGGCCGACACGCTTATCAAAGACGGCAAGATCGTGCACCCGACGCTCGGGATCAGCACCCGGTCGGTGAGCAACGCCATCGCCTCCGGCGCCCAGGTTGCCAACGTGAAGGCGGGCAGCCCCGCGCAGAAGGGCGGCATCCTGGAGAACGACGTCATCGTCAAGGTCGGTAACCGCGGGGTGGCCGACTCCGACGAATTCGTCGTCGCCGTGCGCCAGCTGACCATCGGCCAGGACTCGCCGATCGAGGTGGTCCGCGACGGCCGGCATGTCACCCTGACCGTCAAGCCCGATCCCGACGGCAGCTAGATGTTCGGCAGCCTGAGCTGGGAGCACATCCTGGTCCTCGTCGTGGTCGGGCTGGTGGTCCTCGGGCCGGAGCGGCTTCCCGGGGCCATCCGCTGGACGTCGACCGCGCTGCGGCAGGCCCGTGACTACCTCAGTGGGGTGACCACTCAGCTGCGCGAAGACCTCGGGCCCGAGTTCGACGATCTGCGGGTTCCGCTGAGCGAGTTGCAGAGGCTGCGGGGGATGACGCCGCGCGCCGCGCTGACCAAGCACCTGCTTGACGGCGACGATTCCTTCCTCACCGGGAACTTCGACAGGCCGGCGAATGGCCATCCGCCAGCGCCACCGGTTCCCGCGCCACGGCCCGTGGAAGGCCCGGCGCCCTTCGACGCCGACGCGACCTAGTCGGTCGACTCCGTCAGACCTAACGCCGCGTCGGATCGAGTCCGAGCGAGACACCCGCCAATCCACGCCGTCGCGATGACAGGTTGTCGGCCACGCTGCGCAGCTCCTTGCCCGCGGGGGAGTCGGGGGCGCTCAGGACGATCGGGGTGCCCGAATCGCCCGCGGCCACCAGCGCGGGGTCCAGCGGGATCTGACCCAGCAGCGGCACATCGGCACCGACTGCGCGGGACAAGCGGTCGGCCACCTGACGTCCGCCGCCCTCACCAAACACCTGCATCGTCGAGCCGTCCGGCAGCGTGAGGCCCGACATGTTCTCCACCACGCCGGCGACGCGCTGCCGGGTTTGCATCGCGATGCTGCCCGCCCGCTCGGCGACCTCGGCGGCGGCCAGCTGCGGCGTCGTCACGACCATGAGCTCGGCGCTCGGGATCAGCTGAGCCACCGAGATGGCGATGTCGCCGGTGCCCGGCGGCAGGTCCAGCAACAGGACATCCAGGTCGCCCCAATAGACGTCGGCCAGGAACTGTTGCAACGCCCGGTGCAGCATGGGCCCGCGCCACACCACGGGTGTGTTGCCCTCGGTGAACTGGGCGATCGAGATGACCTTCACCTCGTGGGCGATCGGCGGCAGGATCATCGACTCGACCTGGGTCGGCCGGTCGCTGGTGCCCATCATCCGGGGGATGGAATGGCCGTGGATGTCGGCGTCCAGTACGCCGACCGACAATCCGCGGGCCGCCATCGCGGCGGCGAGGTTGACCGTGACGGTGGACTTGCCCACTCCGCCCTTCCCGGACGCGACCGCATAGACCCGCGTCAGCGAGTTTGGCTGGGCGAAGGGGATGACGGGCTCGCGGGCATCGCCGCGCAACTGCTTGCGCAATTCGGTGCGCTGGTCGTCGTTCATCACGTCCAGGGTCACCTTCACCGCGCCGGTGCCCGGAACGTCGGAGACCGCGTCGGTGACCCGATCGGTGATTTCGGTCTTCTTCGGGCAGGCGGCGGTGGTCAGGTAGATCGCCACGTGCACGGCACCGTCGGGCTCGGTGTCAATGCTCTTGACCATCCCGAGTTCGGTGATCGGGCGGCGTAGTTCGGGGTCGATCACCTTCCCCAGTGCGGTGCGGATTGCTGCGCTCAAATCGGCAGTGTCATGACCAGACATCACCGCCGAGTGTAGGCGCGCAGGATCGGGGCCGTGTGGCGGCTCAGCCGCCCGCGGCCGGACCCGGCGGCTTGGGGGCCGCCGCGTTCGGCGGGCCGGCCGGCTTGGGCGCCGGCGCGGCGGGTGGCGCGGCCG